>JABUEY010000096.1 GCA_013314815.1 Syntrophobacteraceae bacterium | reverse complement strand
GCAACATCATCAGCTGATTGCGATCTATTCCATATCGATAAGCCATAGCCCTTTTCCTCCTGCTCTCAGGGCTACACTATACCACATAACCTTCCGATTTGCCTATTTTTTATTCCTATTAAACCACAAAAATCCACTCCCAGGCCCTACAATTACGACACAGTCTCGAAGGCGGGAATCCAGTCTGAGCGCAGATCTCGCCATAAAGATCTCTCCACCCGGGATTGTCTTGCTCTATCCATTCCTTCGACCAAGCCCTGTTTGTTATGCCCTGCCCGCTGCACAGGATTCGATGTTACACCGACGTACGGCGTACCGTTCGGTCTGCCTGCCATGACGTATGCAATGGATCGGTTGGCCCTGCACGGTTACTTTTTTCTGGATTCCCGCCTTTTGCGCGAATGACGTTGTTGGTGCCGAACGACGATGTGGCGGGAATGACGTTGTGGCGGGTGTATTTTCACCTTTGTGCATCAATAGCTGTCGGGATAAGCGTTTATGAGAAAATACCGGAGCCGTTTGGCCCGATTCTTGAGAGATCGGCTGGTCAAGAGTTGTGTGTGTGGTCTGGCCGACAGTTTGTTGTGTTGGTGAACTCGGTCATGTTTGCCACGAGCTCTATGGCATCGTCTTTCCGGGCCATGGTTACCTCCTGATTTGGGTTTGTCCGTTCAACCGGAGTTGAATCATGGCTCGCCCTGTTCTCACAGTCGGTTTTGAGCCCACGGCTCATGGAAGTTTGCCTGAAGAACCGGGTTTCAGGGAGAAGCCGCCTTCCCGGGATCTTCTCCTTCCGCCGGCCTCCCTTCGTCTGCACCCGATCCAGATACCCGGGTCGAGTCTTCGGCAAGCCTCCCGTAGATGGTGCTGAGCAAGAGATTGCACTGGTATTCGGAAGCCCCCGCCGACCGTGCCTTTTCCACCGCATCCCGGGCTTCCTTCCACATCTGATCTTCCATGAACAGCCTGCCCAGCTGAAGGTGGGTTTCACCCCTGGCCGGGTCGATGGCGGCGGCCCTTTTCAGGTGCCTGACGGCCCGGCTTCTGTCCCCGAGTTCCAGGGCCGCCTCGGCCGCTTTCACATGAGCCTGCAGGTCCTTCGGATTGTGCCGGGCGGCCAGTTCGTAATACCTGAGAGCGTCCCGCGTATTTCCATTCTGCCAGGAGACGGTTCCCAGCCCGTAGTAGCCGTTGGAACCGGAAGGATCCCGGCGGATCGCCTCCCGGAATATCGCCTCCGCTTCCTCCCCTCTGTCCGAACGCACCAGGAAGAAGCCGAACTGGCTGACGACCGCTGCATCGTCTCTGTCCAGGGACATCGCATGCCTGTAGTACCTTTCGGCACCTTCCGTGTCTCCCGTTTTCTCGCGGATGGCCGCAAGGTTCGCCCACGCGGGAGCATGGTCCGGGTAGCGTTCGAGTATGGACCGATACAACTCTTCCGCCTCCTCGAACCTGCCCTCGTCCTGGCAGATCACCGCCAGGTTGAAGCGCGGGCGCGGATCGTTCGGATTCTGCCTGACGGCTTTCCGGTACTCCTTTATGGATTCGCGCACCCGGCCTTTGCCGTAATAGTCCACGCCCCGATTGAAGTGGCTCCCACCGCCTCCCGACCCACCGGAGCATCCCCAAAGGACAAGCAGGCCCGTCAGTACCAGGGCCAGACCACCCCCGACGGTCCGGCACCAGGGTCTCCGGTCCGTCTTCCTGCCGTTCCCCGGCCCCGACCGGCCGCATCGAAGGATCTCCTGCCTACCTGTCATACGGACCGATCCTTCCTTTCTCGCGCCACAAATCGGTTCCGGCCGAACCTGTTTCCACGGAGACCCTCTCCCCCTTCCGGATGATCTTCCACGGATGAGCCCTCAAGTCCTCGCTCAGGTGCTCGAGGTTCCGGGCCGTTTCCTTCAGATGCCTCAACAGCGCGGCGATATCGTCTTCCGAAGCGATCAGCATGGATCGGACATCCTTCACGCAGCCTTCAGCTTCCGAAAGGCCGCTGCCAGCCGTGGCCAGTGTTCCGTCGAGCCGCTTTTCCAGGCTTTCCAGCTTCTGCTGCAGCCCGCGATTGGTCTCCCTCAACTCCCCGATAAGCGCGGTCAGTTCCTTTCCGCCGTCACCGGACACGCGCTTGAGGTTTTTTCCTGTTTCATCGAGCGAGTCGGCGAAGGTCCCCAGCTTCTTCAGGACCGGCCTCATCTGCCTGCCCTGATCGCGAAGGTCCGCCAGGAATTCACCGGCGTTCTGGACGGCTTCCTTGAGAGCGGATTCAGAGCGAATCTCACGGACCAGGGCGTAGGTTTCCTGGACCAGTTCCACGAGGTGATCCGCCACCCTCCGGCCTGTTTCGATTACGTCCGACAGCGAAGCCTGGCTTCTGCCCTCGATCGTCTCCCCCGATCTCAATTCCGGGGCATCCGGAGACCCGGGCGATATCTCGATGTACTTGGCCCCCATCATGCCGTGGCTCCGGATGGAAACGCGCGAATCCGACCGTACCCTGGCGTCCGGGTGCACTCGCACCGTGACCGCAATCCGATCGTTCGATTCCCCGGCGATGCGCACCCGGGTCACCTCCCCGACCGCAAGCCCCGCGTACCACACGGGAGACCCTTTCGTGACACCGTCGGCAGTGGGAAACAGGAGCACGTAGCTTTTCCTGTCCTCCCACAGGGTGCGCAGGTTGCTCACCATGAAAATCCCGGCCACGAGCAGCACCAGTGAAACCAGGATCAGCAGGCCAACCTTGATCTCCGATCTGAAAACCTGCATTCCGTCCGTTCTCCCCTCATCAGGCACACAAGAGCCATGTCAAAACACATGCAGTGGAGCGTCACGTCCGCCGGGAAGGCAGGGCTGAATCCCCGCGCAGTATTCGGACCATCACTCCATGTCCAGAAGATCCTCGAGATAATCCCGGCTCGACTGGCGCAAGGGGATAGGCCCGTCGGGACTGCCGGCGATAAACTGCTGCACCAGCAGATCCGGCGAATTCCGTATTTCCTCGGGAGTCCCGTCGGCCACCACCTTGCCCCGAAAAAGCACCACCATCCTGTCCGCGATCTTGAAGGCACTTCGAGTATCGTGAGTCACCACGACAGATGTGATATGCATCCGCAGGCTCAGGTCCATGATGAGCTGATCGATGACGCCACTCACCACCGGGTCGAGTCCCGACGTAGGTTCATCATAGAATACGATTTCCGGGTCGAGGGCCAGGGCGCGAGCCAGGGCCACCCGCTTCTGCATGCCTCCACTGAGCTGCGAGGGCTTGAGCCGTTCGAAGTCCCGAAGACCCACCAGTTCCAGCTTCATTTTCACCATCATGCCGATGATCTTTTCATCCAGCTTCGTGTGTTCGCGCAAGGGAAGCGCGATGTTGTCGTGGACCGTCAGCGAATGAAGAAGAGCGCCCATCTGAAAGAGCATGCCGAATCGCTTCCGGTAGTCCTCCATCTCCGATTCGTCGAACCGCGTGATGTCCTTGCCTTTGAACAGGATTTCCCCGGAATCCGGGCGCATCACCCCGATAAGGTGCCTCAGGAGAGTGCTCTTCCCGCAGCCGCTTCCCCCCATGATGGCCGTCACCTTCCCCTTCTCAACGGTGAGGTTGATCCCGTCCAGGACCACCCGGCCGTCAAAACTCCTGATCAGGTTGCGTACTTCGATGAGAGGCTCGTCCATGGCGGTTGATAAGAAAGTGTCAGGTGTTAATGGTTAAGAATCATACGACGATCCCGTATGGAGTGAGTGCTGAGTGACCTCATGTCATGCAACGCGAACACTCACAGGAACAGGTAGAACACCGTCGTAAAGAAGCAGTCTGCGAGTATGATGCATATGAGGGAGGTTACGACGGAAATCATGGTGGACCTGCCGACGCCTTCCGCGCCTCCCTGTACGACGAATGCCATGTAGCAGCCGACCATGGCGATGATTCCGCCGAAGACAACGCTCTTGATGAGACCCGTAAGGATATCCTTCAGGAGCAGGGCATCGAGGGTGCTCTTGATGTAGAGGGATGATCGTATGCCGACGGCCGTGGTCCCGACGACGTAGCCTCCCAGCATGCCCGTGGCGTCGGCCAGGATAGTGAGGCAGGGAAGCATGATCAGCATGGCGATAAATCTGGGCACCACCAGGTAGGCGATGGGAGAAACGGCCATGACCTGCAGGGCCAGGATCTCCTCGGTAACCAGCATGGTTCCGATCTGGGCGGTGAAGGCAGCGCTGACTCTGCCCGCCACCACGATGGCGGTGAGCAGCGGGGCCATTTCCCGGGTCAGGGCCACTCCGGCGAGGCTTGCCGCATGATCCTTCGCTCCGAACTTATCCAGCTGGTAGGCCGTCTGGAGCACGAGAATAATGCCGATGACGAAAGCGACGAGCACCACGATGGGAATGGACCTGACCCCCACCTCCTCCATCTGCCCGACGGCAGCCCTGAAGCGCAGAGGCTTGCCCTGGAACGGTTTGACAAAGATCCACCGCATCGTCTCGTGAAAGAAGTAAGCCATGCTCGTCAGGTGACGAAGAAAAAGGACCACCCTGCCCGCGGGTCGACGGCCTGTTGCTGCATCGCTCACGCCCTGTCGTCTCCTTCAAAGAGCTGCTCGATTCTCGGTACCATTTCAAAAACGCTTTTCAAACAGGCCAGTTCAAAGACCGCCTCCACCGACGGGACGGCTCCCGCCAGCGAGTATCGCACGTTGCCCTTTTTTCTCGACAGTTGGAGCCCTTCCACGAGCGTGGCAATTCCCGAACTGTCCATGTAGGACACGGCCGAAAGATCCACAACGATGTGTGACGCTCCACTGCTGAAAAGAGGCACCAGGATCTTTCTCAAGTCCGGAGAAGTGCTCATATCCACTTCTCCAGAGGGAGTCACCACCTGCACCCCCGGTTTTCTTTCCGTGACCGAAATCTTCATGTTTCAGGAACCTCCTTATTGACCCTGTACTTGACCATCTTCAAAAGCATGCCCCCGTCCGGAGGGAGTTCATATTCCATTTCGTCCACCGCGCTCCTCATGAAATGCATGCCCAGACCGCCGGGCCTCACTTTTTCGAGGTCCCTGGCCCTGAAGGTCTGCGGGTCCGCAGGAGAAGCGAAATCCCTTATTCTCACTTCGAGGCGGTCGTCGTAAATGCCGAACGTGACAACGATTCGACCACCCTGGAGATTCCCGTAGGCATGCCGGATGATATTCGAGCAGGCCTCATCCACGGCAAGCACCATGCGGTCGGCTTCCTCGCGGGGGAATTCCATGCGGTGAACGATGCGTTCGACCAGCCCCCGCATCAGCCCGAGGGAAGCCGGGTCGGCGGGAATATCGAGGATAACGGGTTCCCGAAGTTCGATCGATTCCATCAGGGCCCTTCGACACTCAGCACGACAAAAGTGGTATCGTCGGCGGGAGGGCATCCCTGTGCAAAATCCCGGACCGCTTCAGCCAGCCTTCGGGCGATGTCGTCCGCAGCAGAACCTCCCCGGCACAGTGTTTCTTCCAGTCTTTTCCACCCGAATCGGTCGCCTTTCGAATTCTTTGCATCGAGAAGCCCGTCGGTAAGAAGCACGACGCCATCGTCGGCTTTCAGCTTTTCACGAAAGGCCGGGTATGGCTGGTCGGGAAGGATGCCGAGGGGCGGCCCGCTGCTGTCAGCGGCCATTTTCAGATCCCGCCCGGCAGGATTCCACACCAGGAAGGGCAGATGGCCCGCGTTGACGAAGGTGATCGTCCTGTCTTTCGTATCCAGTACCATGTACAGCAGGGTCGCGAACATCCCCCTGCAGCTCTGTTCACAAAGCAGATTGTTGATACGCGCCACGAGAATCCCGGCGTCCCTTTCGCGGATGGCGTGCAGCCTGAAGTCCGAGGTCAGCCGAGCCATGGCGAGTGCGGATGCGACCCCCTTGCCGGAAACGTCGCCTATGAGTATCCCCAGGCGGTTATCGTCGAGGGGAATGAAATCATAAAAATCACCGCTTACCTGCAGGGCCGGCTGATAGTGCGCTCGAAAACCGCATCCGGCCACGCGGGGAACATCCCGCGGGAGAAAACTCCGCTGCACGGTGACGGCAAAAGCCAGGTCGCTTTCCATCTGCTGCTTGCGCAGCAGGTCGCGGTGCATGCGGGCGTTTTCAATGGCGATGGCCGCATGATCGCAAAGCAGGGTCAGGGTTTCTTCGTCCTCCCGGTCGAAAGGCAGGCCGTCCAGCCTGTTGATCACCTGGGAAATCCCGATGACCCGGTCCTTGACCTTCAGGGGAACACAGAGGATGGAGTGGGTCCGGTAGCCGGTCTTCCTGTCGAAATCCTGGTGAAACCTCGGATCACAGTATGCGTCTTCCACGAGCTGAGGGCTGCCCGTTTCAAACACGTGCCCGGCAATACCCTCACCCTTCCGCAGGCGGAAGCCGCACTTGAGCTTGTCCGCCACAGGCCCCTGGGCCACCTCGAACACGAGTTCACACGTCTGTTCATCCACCAGCATGAGGCTGCAGGCATCCGCCTTCAGAATGGCCCTGGATGTGGTCATGATGTTTTCAAGGACCTCGTCGAGCTGCAGCGTGGAGTTGATCAGGGCGGATATCCTGAAGCATTCCTTGAGGTTTCCAATGCGCTCGATGCAGCGCGCGTGGTCGGTCCCCGAAGGGGTGGATTCGGGTGTGCGGGATGGTTTGGTTTCCGAGTTCATGTCTTCCGTCATCTATCGACGCTGGCCCCCCTGTCCGGATCGAAACCGGACAATTTGAGACAAAACCATTTCTTATGGGTTTCGTCAACAGCATTTTCAGGTTCATCCGGCAAACGATTCCCTCAGGTGCTTTTCAGGCAAAGGATCGATGGCATCGCATCGTCACTGGGCATCACATCGTCATCCCAGCCAGGACCACAACGATAGGGGCGGTTCGCGAACCGCCCCTGCAATCACCCGTGATTGCAATGATTCCATGTAAATGATTCGGTACGATCCCCCATTCATCCCCATCTTTTTTTCAATTTCTTTTGACGCAGCACACCCGGTTGACTAGACTGGCGGCTGACCGCACAGGCAGAACAATTGCCGCGCGGCTGTATGGATCCTGGCTGTTCGGGCGGGATAGAAGTCCTGTGCAGTGCAGAGGTACCGGATGGGAGAGGTTTAGGCTGATGGTCTCGATTCATGAAGACCCGCGGCATAGCGGAACGATTTTTTCGGCGTTGACGCCACGTGCCGCCTGGGGCGCGGAGGCTTTGAATTGACGGATTCTGCCGCAGGAGGCAATGCGGGAGGCCACGACTACGCCGACCCGCCGCCTTTTCGCACTCAGCTCGGCCCCATTCTCTTTCTCACGGCGATCTTCTTCCTGAACTTCATTTCGAGGATCATTCCCTCGCCGCTCATGCCCACCATAGAAAGTGACCTCCGGTTGAATCACGGGGAAGCCGGTGCGCTCTTCCTCCTCACCGCGGCGGGATATTTTGTGACCCTTACCGGCTCGGGGTATGTTTCATCCCGGCTGCAGCACAGAAGAACCATCATCGTATCCGCCGTTGCCGTGGGTCTCGCTCTGCTGTCCATATCCCTGGGCAGAAGTCTGTGGAGTCTCCGCCTGGGTTTGCTGGGCCTGGGCATGGCGGCGGGGCTCTACCTCCCGTCCGCCATTGCCTCCCTGACCTCCCTGGTCGGGCCAAGGCACTGGGGCAAGGCTATCGCTATCCACGAACTGGCACCTAATCTCGGGTTCGTACTCGCCCCCCTGCTTACGGAAGTGCTGCTGGCATGGGTATCGTGGCGGGGAATTCTGAGCCTGGTGGGTGCGGCGTCGCTGTTGACCGGCATCGCTTACGCCCTGTTCGGGCGGGGAGGGGATTTCCCCGGAGAGAGTCCGGCGTTCAAATCTCTGCGCCCGCTTGTTGCGGAACCTTCCTTCTGGATCATGATGGTTCTGTTCAGCCTGGGAATCAGCAGCACGGTCGGGATCTATTCCATGCTTCCCCTCTACCTGGTGGCGGAACGGGGTCTGGAACAGAACACCGCCAACACCCTCGTCGCCATCTCGAGAGTGCTTTCCCTGGCCATGGCTCTGCTCAGCGGGTGGGCCACGGACCGCTTCGGCCCCCGGCCGACCATGATGGCCGGCCTGCTCCTCACGGGCATCCTGACGGTGCTGATTGCCGTCGTGCCCATTTCCATGATCCCCTCTATCGTCATCGCCCAGGCGATGCCCGCCGTCTGTTTCTTCCCCGCGGGCTTCGCGGCGCTGTCCTACATCGGTCCGCCCGGATCGAGAAGCATCATCGTATCCTTCACCATCCCGGTCGGTTTCCTTGCAGGCGCCGGTCTTATGCCGACCCTGATCGGGATGATGGGAGATGCGGGTTCCTTCGGGCTGGGTTTCGGCCTGGTCGGGGGGATGATCATCACCGGAGGCCTTCTTTCCAGATTCCTCAGGCTCTCGCGGGGGCATAAGTCCTGAAGGGGATCCCCGGTTGCCCGGGTTTTCCGCATTTTCGAGCACCGCTCCGATACACGGAAGACCCGGTCGAGGTGGCGAGGCGAACGGCGTTCAGGCCGTCCGCCCTGCATTTCGCGGATCTTTCAGCGGGTAAGCCGCCTCAACTGCAAAGACAGCCTGCGCACGTGCTCCTGTTCTTCCTTGACGAGCAGGTGGATCAGGTCCCGGTCTTTCCCTTCACACGTGGCTTCCTGCATGCCCAGGAAGAAGATGACCGAATCCTTTTCGAACTGGAGAGCCATTTTCAGAGCGTCGACGGCATTCCTGACACCCGCCAGCTCCCTGTCCACTCCCTCGGTGGTACCGAATATGTGCTGGTCGGCCATCATCTGGATATACTGGTCGAGCTGGTTGTCGGGGTCGCTTACCGTGGGGGTCGAAGCGCTGGGCGGGAACTGCGCCATGAGGTCCTGGAACTTCTTCTTGTGTTCCACTTCTTCAAGGGCAAGATCGGCAAACAGCTTCTTCACCTCGGCGTCCTCGATCACGCTCTGAGCCTTTTCATAAAAGGCCTTACCGTTCTCCTCGATTTGGACAGCGATTCGAAAAACTTCACCTGCATTGAAACAGAAAATCATCGGCTTTTACTCCTCATCCCAGGTAACGTGTTTTATTCCTTTTCAAATTCACTCTTGGGAGCCCCGCAGGGCGGGCAGACCCAGTCGTCGGGCAGTTCAGAAAACGGAGTCCCGGGGGCTACTCCGTTTTCCGGGTCTCCGTCGGCCGGATCGTAGATGTATCCACAGATCTTACAGACATACCTCTCCATCGGATGACCTCCTTCGCCACAGGTATCGGACTTCCCTGATTGCGGGTTTACCCCAAAAGGCACCCTTCAGTAAAGCTCGATTATCGTCCCTGAGTAGCCACGGGAGTGATCATTTCCTGTGTGCCGAAGGGATCCTGGAATTCAAATTCCGGGCGGAACATCAGTTTCCTGACCCCCCGCTCGTTCAGATACCTCGCCAGTTCCAGGTTAATGTCCGCCGGCAGTTCCACTCCCGCCTGAGCGGCCGCCTGCCGCAGAAAGGATTCGGCCTTGGAGGCCATGGCCACGGCGTCGCCGCAGATTCGGCCGGCTTCCGTCGGATTGTGAAAGCCCACCGAATTCTCGGCTCCAATGAAGATCACCCGGTACAGGGCCTCGAGGTAGAGATCCTTGGCCCTTTCGTAAAGCTCCTCATCGATCACCTTGCCCTCGGCCTGTGCAGCGTGAATAATCCCGAAGAGCCTGGCCGTCACGGCGGTGGCATAGCCGGAGCGGTTCATGAGAGACACCGTACGGTCCTGGATGGTGTACACGCGATCTCGCAACTTGTCGGGGGTTTCCGTGTGGCACTGCTGGCAGGCCTTGAGATCGGCCTTGAGGGGGCTCATGACATTGTGGTCGGAAATCTTGTTCGCTCCCACTCGAGTATACGGCATGTGGCAGTCGGCGCAGGCCACGTTCGACCGGTAATGCACGCCGCCCCGGGTGTAGAATTCATATTCGGGATGGCGGATGAAACCCACTTTGAAGCCCGTCACCGCCTGAGTCCATTCCATGTGGGAAGGATCGCTCCTGATCACCTTGATGATGTTTTCTATGGATATGTCCCCGGTCTTGCTGCCCTGCCAGGGGAAGAAGACGTCCGTGGATTTCATTTCTCCGTCCTTGGGAATGACGTAGGTGACATGGCACTGGGCGCAGACCAGCAGGCGGGCTTCCTGGCGGATAACCCGATCGGGGTCCCTTCCCATGTCCTTGATGGCCCTTCCGAGAGTCCACCGGCTGAGTTTGAGGCCCATGGTACGGTTGTCGTGGCAATCGCTGCAGGCCGCCCCAAGAGTTTGAAATTCCTTGGGTATCTTTGCGTGAACGTCGAGGTAGGGATCGGAAAAATAGGCCGCACCGAGTTGCTCACGCAGCTTCGGAACGTAGGGACTCTTGCAGGTCAGGCAGGCACCCCCCGCCTTGAGGCGTGACGGGTCGATTTCCAGCTGGTCGATCACCATGTAATGATGGCCGCGAGGCTCATTGTATTCGACTCCAAACCCCCACCCATTGAAAAGCACGGCCATGTAAGGAAACTCGCTCAACTTGTCGTAGATCACCAGGTCCGTATCGTAACCCTTCTTGTACCTGCTCATTCCGGCGGGTCGAGGGTCTTTGGTCTTGGCCCAGGAGTCGTAATTGTGCGGATACACTTTGCCCCAGTTCGCCGGATTGATGTCGCCGTCTTCGATGGTTCCGACCCTGACCAGTTCGGCCTTTTCCGGAGCACAGCCCGAAACAAGCAGCCCACCCGTCAGAAAGCCTGCTGCCAGCAAATTCAGCAAGAATCTTCTGCATTCCATGAACGTCTCCTTCCATCGATTTGGTCAGGGTTAGAGTGCCCCTGTGGTGCTGTGGGAATGGCGGCGGTGACACTGCCAGCACTGGCGGTCTTCATTGATCCTCGATAGCAGCTCCTCGTGACAGCGCATGCAGTTCTCCTGCAGAATCGCCGCGCCGTGTTCGGAAAGCCGGATCCTGTCCGGCACGCGGCCGGAGTAGAAGGCATAGGCATCGCGCATCCCTTCGATCCCTTTCCAGGCAACATGACGGGCCTTGTTGTCGTTGGGAAGATGGCAGTCGATGCACTTGGCACTGCGATGCGCACCGTTGTAAAACCAGGCCTCGTACTGAGCCTCCATCACGTGGCAGCCGGCGCAGAACTCGGGAGTCCCCGACCTGGCATAGAGTCCCGGCGGGCCGAAGCTCACAAAAGCCCCGACTCCGGCGGCAACCAGTGCAAGCAGGAAGATTATGCGCAACCGCCTTCGTCTCCTGTACCTGTCCCTGGTATTCTCCATCAAGTCTCTCATCTGTCTTCCTCTTCAGGATAAATCCCGGCATGGGCAATAATGGAAACGGCCTGTCCTCACGATGTCCCCGGGTATTCGAACCAGTCTTCGCTCTCTCTTATCCGGATAGGAGAAGCAAAGTCACTCCGCTTCCCATCCTGCCGTATCATTTTCATCTTTTAGACATCTTTTGACTCAAGTCAATTTCGAAAGGAATAGAATTTCGAATAGTCCCGCGGGAGTCTCGATTCGATTCCTGGAACGGCAAGGCAATAAGATGATAATTCCGCCGCAGGGCTTCAGCCCTGCCGAAAAGGTCTTATCTTACGTGCATCGGCGTGGTTCTGAGGAACCTGCCATGAACGGAAACAAGAAAGACACCAGGATGCGGCCGACCCGAATTCTTCACGGGAGGAGGAAGCGGGCTTTTTCCCTGTTGAGATTTCCCGCAATGCGGCTCATAAATCGTTCTCGGGAAGAATATCATCAACCGGCCGCTCCAGGCCGGTTCATCCAGCAACGATGCCTGTTCGATCTGCAACGGGAGAATCCGAAGGAGGACGGTCATGAGACTCAGGACCACGGTTTCCGGCATAATGGGGGAGGCGAAGGCTTCGGGGACCTCCGACGCTTATACACGTTCGGCAACCTTTCTTCACGCGGCGAACGAGGAAATCCGGGAGGAGATCCAGGCAGCCACGTCAGGAAAGATCCAGGCCATCATCCGGAAACTCGAATCCCGGGAAAAACTCGACTCCGAAGAAAAGGAACTGGTAAAGACCTGGATCGTCGGTGACGCTCAAAGCCACGTGGCCGTGGAGAACAACTTCAACGACTGGGTCGAGGAGTTCCAGCGCCTGCAGGCAGCGATAAGCCGTTACGAGAACAGGGAAATCAGCGAAAAGGACTGGTTCGGTCTCCAGGGCATGGTGCAGGACGCCATGAGGGTCGCCGCGGATATCGCCGATTTCCTGGAGAAGAAGGAAAGGATTCAAAGATTTGAAGAAGCATCGAGAGAGATCGACGAAGGGGGTGCCGATGTGCTCCTGATGATGCTCACCGCAAAGCTCGGCTCCCCGGACCTGTAGCACTCTTTCGACCGGCACCGGCGAGGACCGGAGGAGGGCCGTCCAGGTGAAAAGGCCCGTAGTTGCCTTTATTTTGCTTATATTGGTTTCCGCCCTGTTTATCTGTGCGGGCTCATTCTGCACTGGAGGCACCGCCGGGGGACCGGATTCCGCGTCCATCGAAGCATCCGAAGGAAGCGGCATTGCAGACGAAGGAGCCACCCGCCTCTATCTGCCGCTTCTCGGGGATATCGATGCCATGGATTATTCACTCCCCGTCCTCGCCGTACTCCTGGGCCTCGTGGACGGGTTCAACCCGTGCGCCATGTGGGCACTGGTCTATCTTATCTCTCTCGTCGCCGGACTGAACGATCGCACGAAGATATGGCTCGTCGTCGGCACCTTCGTCGCCTCCTCGGGAATCCTCTATTTCCTGTTCATGTCCGCCTGGCTCAACGCCTTCCTCTTTCTGGGATTTTTCAGGCCCGTTACCCTGGTCATCGGGTTGCTGTCTCTTTATGTGGGAGTCGGTAATATCATCAGCACGATAAGAAAAAGGGGCACTGTGGAGTGCGAAGTCGTGGATGACGCAACCAGGCGGCAGACCATGAACCGAATGAAGAAGGTGGTGGCTTCTCCCGTCACGTTGACTTCAATGGTGTCCGTCGTGGGCCTCGCATTCATCGTCAATTCGATGGAATTCGTGTGCTCGTGCGCCATCCCTGCCGTGTTTACACATGTTCTCGCGATGAGTAACTTATCTACGATCGAGCATTACGGTTATATACTTCTTTATGTTTCATTCTTTATGCTGGATGATTTCATCATCTTCGGGTCTGCGGTATTTGCGTTCAACGCGACTTTGGGAAGCAGGTACCTCGTGTACTGCAAGGTAGTCGGAGGCCTTCTACTGATCGCTCTCGGTTTCTTCCTGGTCTTCATGCCCCACATTCTCTTGATGAGATAACGGATTTAGCGTCGCAGTGGCACGGGGAACCCGCTGAAATCCTAATCCACAGCCGATCGAGGGCGCCACTGTCTGCCGGAGGGACTCACCAGGTCCAGGCCGGGGAGAGCCATGAACCCAAATCCTTCCTATGAAGAACTGAAGCGGAAGCTGATCGAGCTCGAAAAAGAAATGGGCGAAAGAAAGCGAATCGAAATCGAGCTCGCAAACGAACTGAAGAAGTTCCGTGGGCTGTACGACCTGGCCACGGCCATTACAAGCGATCAAAGCCTGGACGCCTACCTCGGGCGCATCGTCGACCAGTGCAGGGAACTGCTGAGCTGTGACATCTCCTATATCGCCCTTCACGATGAAATAAGGAACGATTTCTACAAGCATACATTCTCGGGCATCCGTACGGAAGCCTTCCGAGACATGAGGCTCCCTTCGGGCAAGGGCCTCGGTGGCCTGGTTGCGCGAACTCTGCAAGGCTGTATCGTGGAAGACTACCCGGTCGATACCCGCTTTGACCGCCGGGACGACAAAATCATCGCGGGCGAAGGCATAAGATCGGGAATGGCCGTGCCGATACGGATGGGTACGAAGACTATGGGAGTCCTTTATGTCTTCAACCGATCGAAGACCCCCTTTTCACAGTCTGACCTTGCAACACTTCACCTTGTCGGGCATCTGGCCGCCGTCGAAATCAGCCGCAGGCAGGCCGAAGATCTGCTGAGGGAGAGCGAGGAGCGTTTCCGTTTCATGCTCGAAACCACCGGGGACGTCATCTACCGCCTGGATTACGAAACCATGTGCTACGACTATCTCAGCCCGGGGATCGGCAGCCTGACAGGATTCTCCCAGGAGGAAATCAAAACCCTCGGGTTCTCGAGCATAGTCAAACGGATCGATCTGCCGGGGGCGGAAAATGTCGGTCCCGAGGTGCTTGTGGAAAACCGCATGATGGGGAAGACCGGCGAGTTCCGTGCTGACTACCTCATCACGACCAGGAACGGGGATTCCCGGTGGCTGCGGGACCATTCGTTTCCCTGGTTCGACAGTTCGGGCAGACTTGTAGGGTCCGTGGGTATCCTGAGTGACGTCACCGACTACAAGCGGGCCGAAGCGCTCGTTCGACAGCGCACAGCCGAACTCGTCGAATCGGAGGAAAAATACCGGACACTGGTGGAAAACGTACCCCTCGTGGTCTATCGTCTGAGCCCCGCAGGAGAGGTCATTTTCATAAACCAGTTTGCCGAAGTACTCACCGGCTACAGCCCCGTCGACATTCTTCGGGACTCCCGCGTCTGGGATGAAGCCGTCCATGATGAAGATCGGCCAAGAGTTATGGAACAGCGCCGGAAGGCCTATGTTCAGCGAAGAGAGCTCATGGTCGAATACCGCATCGTGCACAGGGACGGGTATCTCGTGTACGTGGTCGAACATGCCATTCCGTTCGAGGTTCCCGGAGGCGACGTAACCAGCGTGGACGGTATCATCATGGATGTGACGGGCCGAGTGAAGCTGCAGGAGAAACTCATCCAGACCGAAGGCATTCGGACCATCAGCGAGGTTTCGGCGCGCCTGGCCCATGAAATACGCAATCCCCTGGTTTCAGCGGGCGGTTTTGCCCGACGCCTGCTTTCCTCCATGAACCCGGACGATCCGAACAGGGAGAAAGTGGAAATCATCGTGAAGGAAGTGGGCCGCCTCGAGGCCATCCTGCGTATGATCCTGAACTACATGCAGCCCGTGGAACTCCAGATCTCGCCTGCCGACCCGTACCTCCTGGTGGACGCGGCTTCGATGGCGGTCGAAACGGATGCCGTGGAAAAACAGGTGTCCGTACGAATCAAGCTGCCTCCAGGGCTGCCCAAGATTCCCGTCGACCCCTATTATATGGAGCAGACTTTGAAAACGCTTTTCAGGAACGCCTTCACCCGAATGCCTCCAGGCTCCGCCCTGACCCTGTCCGGCTCCCTCGAAAAGGACCTCTTCCTGCTCACCCTCAAGTACCCCGCCCAGAACGTATCCCGGGATGACGTGAACATTTCTTCTACCCGTTCACCACCCCCATCAAGACAGGGC
>JABUEY010000095.1 GCA_013314815.1 Syntrophobacteraceae bacterium | reverse complement strand
GGTCGAGCAGGCGCTCACGGGCCTGCCTTCGCCCCGATCCCGGCACGATCTCGTGCGTTGCCGCCCCGCTCGTTTCGTTCGAACAGGACCGCAACCCGCAAAAGCTTCCGCGGCCATTCAGGAAGTGCTAGAAAAAGGACAAATTGCGCCTTTTTTTCCAGACCATCCTGCCGAGGAAGCTGCTGAACTCCGCTATCCCCTCCTCCTTCAAGGCCGCAAGAGGGAAAATCTTGAGGACATCGTTGATGGCAACCAGCTGCTCGATATAGGCTCCCAGGCTGAAATCCCCGTGAGGCAGCAGGTCTATCCGGGTAACCAGCACCGCCGATGCGTTCTGGAAGGCCGCAGGGCAGGTCGCGGGCTTATCCATGCCATCGGTTACGCTGACAACCACGATCTTCATGTCATTCCCGAGGTCCGACTCCGCCGCGCACGCCAGATGACCGTTGTTCTCCACAAACACGATATCGATATTCTCGAGAGGCAGCTGCCGCAGGGCTTCACGAATCATCGCGGCATCCAGATGACAGACTCCCCGGCTTCCGATCCGGACCGTCTCGACACCCTCGGTTTCGACTCTTTCGGTGTCCTCGGACGTCCCTCCCTCAATCACTGCCACGTTCAACCTGGTTTTCAGAAGGGGCAGAATCTTTCTCAGGATGGTTGTCTTGCCGCTTCCCGCATCTCCAATCAGGTTCACCATCACCACGCCGTTTTCTTCCAGAAGGCGCCTGTTCTCCGCTGCGATATCCTCATTGGCCGGTAGAAGTTTCTTTGCGAGCTCCGATTGTGACATGATGTTTTCCTCCTTTGCAGAACCCTCAGAGTGTCCATGGCCGTGATTGTTCCGCTGAACCTTCCCGCGATGCCGGCCACAAGGCTCCCGTGTTAAAGTTCGCCTTTGTTGAGACCATATTTATGGGCCAGCCTCACCACAGTGGGCTGGGTGATGCCCAGAGCAGCCGCAGCCTTTCGAGTGCTTCCGTACTGTTTTAGAGCATAGGCCACCATGGACCTGTCCAGTTCCTCCCTGGCTTCCCTCAGGGAACCATTGCCGGAAAGGCAGAACTTTCCGAGTGACGAATCATCCCTTTCCCTGATGGCAGGAGGCAAATCCTGAACATCGATTTCATTTCCGGGGCTGATCAGCACCAGGCGCTCGACAATATTCTCCAGCTCCCGCACATTACCCGGCCATTCATATTCGCCCAGCAACTGCAGGGCCTTTGAGCCGATACTCTTTCTCATGTTATGATTTTTGTTGTGTTTTTCCAGAAAATGCGCCAGAAGCGGGAAGATATCGTCAGGCCGTTCACGCAGCGGGGGAATATGGAGAGGAATGACATTGAGTCTATAGTAAAGATCGTTTCGGAACTTTCCCTCTTCGACCATTGTCTGCAAATCCCGGTTCGAGGCCGCGATGACCCTCACGTTGAGTTCGATCGGCAGCACTCCACCGACCCTCATAATGCTGCGTTCCTGGAGGGCATGCAGGAGTTTTGACTGCATCTGGATGGGAAGTTCCCCGATCTCATCCAGGAAAAGAGTCCCCCCCTGCGCCAGTTCGAACATGCCTGGTTTTCCCTTGCGTCGAGCCCCCGTAAACGACCCTTCCTCGTATCCGAAGAGTTCGGATTCCACAAGTGTTTCAGGAATGGCTCCGCAGTTCACCCGGATGAACGGTTCATTTCCTGCGCCGAGACTGTGAATGAAACGGGCAACGACGTCCTTTCCGACTCCGGTTTCACCCGATATCAGGATAGTCGCCTCCGAGCCGGCCGTTTGACTTGCCCTTTCCAGCACCTCCTTCATAGCCTGACTGCGGGCGATGATCCCTTTGCCTTCAAACTCCTGCAGGCGCAAAAGCTTCAGTTCCTCCTTGAACCGGCGGCTTTTCGCCTGGCTTTTTTCCAGCTCTTTCCGGTAAAGATCCAGTTCCGTGACGTCACGAACGTTGGATATGATTCGCCAGATGCTCCCGTCGCCCCCGAAAACCGGCCTGGCCGTGACCAGGGCCGTCTTGCCGGTTCGTGTCGTATAAAGGATGGTTACCGGTTTTCTTTCTTCGATGACATGTATGGCGGCGGAATCGGTATAGATGCCGGCGGCCACGATTTCATAAACCGTGCGGCCGACGACCTCCTCCCTATTGATCCCGGCAAAACGTTCCCACGACTTGCTGACACGAAGGGTCACCCCCTCTCCGTCCATGATCCAGATGCCGTCGTGGGAGTGTTCGAGGATCGCTTCGAGCTCCTTCTCCTTCTGAAGGGCTTCCATGAGCTGCTGCTTCACAAATCCATGCCGGGTGATATCCGTGTAGACGCTCAGCCCCCCTTTCACCCTGCCCTGTTCGTCGAACAACGGGTGGTGCTTGGCCAGCACGTGCCTGCCATTGTACCGCTCGGAAACCGGCCCCGCCTCCTCTCCTGTCTCCAGCACGTCCGGCAGGGTGGAGGAGGGCAGAACAACGGACAACGGCGATCCAACGGCCTTCGTCCCGTTGATGTTGAAAAGCCTCGAGGCAAAGGCGTTGACCTGGACGATCCTGGCCCTGCAGTCTATGATGACGATGCCCGCCTGAACCGAAGCCAGAACGCTGTCGAGTATCCCTTTTCCTAGTTCCATAGGCGTATCTTGTCCGGTTTTTCACTGATTTCACGGCACCACATGAGGCTTTTGATGGCGGGGAGGTGCACGTCCGCCCGGGTGCACCTCCCTTTCCCGGCTGCAGACCCTTGCCTGCAGCCGGACTCCTCCCGGTTCTCAAATCCCGCCATCCGCGCAATAACCAAACGGCGGGCACATCCAGACTTCCATTATACTTCGATCTCTTCCTCGAAGAACCAGCGAAACACGTAATGCACAAAGGTTGTCGCGCTTCCCCAGATCAGACCGTAAACCCAATATCCCCAGCGGAACTCCGTAGGTCTGGCCACGAGAAGGACCGTCAGGAGAAAAAGGATTCCCCAGGCGATAAGTGCCCGCTTGATCCTGGTCCTTCGAACCTTCATAAGAGTCACTTCGTTTGCTGCGCAGAACCGGCGTCTCTGCCCGGCATGGCTCCACCCACCATCAGGCCCGACTGGGCACCCAGCAGCCGCAGAGAACCGTACAGAAGGACGCAGAAAACTGCACCGTATACCGTGTACCGGATAACCCTTCGCCATGGGTTGCGGCTTTTTCTATAAACATCGGCATATCCCATTTCCATCTCCCTCTACGCACTCTGTTTCGCCTTGCTTTCCTTGGCCTTCAGGAAAGCCGAAAAAGCCTTTTGAGCTTCTTCGTCCACCGTCTCTATGGCCTCACGCTGCAGTTCGACAAACTCCCTGCTCGAAAAATGTTCGAACTTGCGGGGACGAGGAAGGTTGATCACCAGTTCTTTCTTCACCATGGCGGGTCGAGCGGTCAGGAAGTAGGCCACGTCTCCGACAAAAATCGCCTCCTCCAGTTCGGCCGTAACAAACAGAATGGTCGTGCCTGTCTGTTCAAAAAGCTGGATGATATATTCCTGCATAATCTGGCGGGTCATGGCATCGAGACCCCGAAAGGGTTCATCCATCAGGAGCACCTTGGGCTGGTTGATCAGCGCTCGAACCAGTTCTGCACGTCTCTGCATCCCACCCGACAGCTGGCTGGGGTACTTCTCCTCGAACCCGGTGAGGCCCACCATGTTGATCAGTTCCTCGGCCCTGTCGGCGACTTCACCCGTCAGATCCTTTCCCTGGACCCTCGGGCCGTAGATGGTATTCTCCCAGAGGGTCATCCAGGGCAGCAGGGCGGTTTCCTGGAACACGACAAGCCTGTCCGCTCCCGGTCCCTGCACGGGTACGCCGTCGATGAGGCATTCTCCCATATCGGGTGTCGTGTAGCCAGCCAGAAGGTTGATGATGGTGGTTTTACCACATCCGGAAGGACCGCACAGGCACGTAAAGGAGCCCTTTTCAACCTTGAACGATACATTGTCCAGGACTTCCTTCCCTTCGCCGAACGAGTAGTAGCATCCCCTCATCTCCATCTCACCCGGTTCGACCCCGGTTACATTGTTTTTGGCAGACGAATTCATTGATCCTCCTTAGAAAAGGCTTCGCCAGGGCATAGCCTTGTTCCCGAGATGCCGTATGACCGCGCTCGAAAAATACCCGCAGGCTCCGATTGTGAACATTCCCAGGATGATCCGGGGATACGCGATAAGAATGTAGGATTCCCAGGTCATGTAACCGAGTCCGTAGCCGCCGGCAACCATTTCCGCAGCCACCACCATCACCCAGGCCAGACCCATCCCCACGGTCATTCCGGTGAAGATCGACGGCAATGCTCCCGGCAGGATAAGATCGAAGAAGATGTGGCGCGGCTTGGAACCCAGGGACAGCGCACCCTGAATGTAGTCGGCGCGAACGCTTTCCACTCCCAGAAGCGTGTTCAGCACGATGGGATAAAACGCTCCCAGGAAGACAAGAAACACGATACTGTGCTCGGTCAGCGGAAACATGATCACGGACAGCGGGATCCACGAGATAACAGGAATAGGCCTCAGGCTCTCGAAAGTGGGAAAAACGAAATTCTTGACCACCCGGTTCCAGCCCATCATGAGGCCCAGCGGGATGCCGATCAGGCATGCAATGGTGAATCCGAGATAGATTCTGCCCATGCTGAAGATCACGCACATGAAGCAGTGCATGGTAGGAATGAAAGAAAGCGCGTCGACCCACACTTCATATGGAGTCGGCACTCGTGTAAAAGGAGGGATTTTTAAAGTCGTCACCACATGCCACAGGACAACAATGATAACGAGAGAAAGAATCCGTCTCAGGTTCGAAAGGTTGAAGATACCGCGCATACTGCGCCGCCAGAATTTCTGGAAGGGCGTGTGCTCCGTGTATCCGTCGATCCTGGACGCCCAGTCTACTTGATCCGTGTTCTTTTCGACTTTGTTCATCTGTATGGCTTCCATGGCGCTTCGGCCTCCTGAATTTCCCAATAAAAACTGTCAAGGACCCGACGATCTACTTGGCCATCTCCCGCTCGCCTCGCTCGAAGGCCTTTCGAGCCTCCTCGTGCACGGCGTTGAGTGCCTCGTTGCGCAGTTCTATGTACCTGTCGGTCACCTTGGTCTTCATATTTCGCGGCCTGGGAAGATCTACCTCGATCATTTGCTTCAGCCGCCCCGGCCGGGTGGTCATCACGAAAACCCTGTCGGCCAGGTAGATGGCTTCATCGAGATCGTGAGTGATGAACATGACGGTTTTCCCGGTTGCATCGAATAGATCGAGAAGGTATTGATGCATGACCGATTTCGTCATGGCATCGAGTGCCCTGAACGGTTCATCCAGCAGCAGTATTTTCGGCTCGTTGACCAGAGCCCGGACGATTTCGACGCGCCTCTGCATGCCCGATGAAATATTCATGGGATATTCGTTCTCACATCCTTCGAGGCCGGAGATTTTCAAGACTTCCCGCGCCTTCTCGACCGCTTCCTCCCGAGTCATGGTCCCCTGCATGATCGGCCCCCAGCAGACGTTTTCAAGGACCGTCCTCCATGGGAAGAGCGCTCCGTGCTGAAAGACCACGACCCTGTCGGGGCCTGGAGTGAGGCGGATGGTGGGGGAGGCGATACACGTTCCGTCCACCCAGATCTCACCTTCCGTGGGGGTGTCGAATCCAGCGATCATATTCAATAAAGTGGTCTTGCCGCATCCCGAGGGTCCTACGATGGCCATGAATGCTCCAGCCTCGATTTCGAAGCTGCAGTCGGCCACAGCGAGAACATTGACCCCCAGCGGGTCATACACCAGGCTCACGTGCTTGGCTATGACATTGCCTTCTTTTGCCTTTGCCATTGGTCACCTCTGATAGCGTAGTGGAAATGGTTGGTATCCCAACGTGAATGATTCATATCTGGCAAAGCCCATAAAGTCCTTTCAGCGCCGGCGATACTCAAGCGGTGTATACCTTCCGCCAAGCAAGATACTTGCCGGCTATCGAACGAAGAATGGCGCTGCATATGTATCCGAGGACTCCGATACTGGCCATGGCCAGGATCACTTCCGGAAACCTGATCAGACTGTAGCTTTCCCACGCCAGGTAACCCAGCCCGTACTGCCCCGCGATCATTTCCGCGGCCACCACTGTCTGCCAGGAAATGCCCATGCCCAGAGCCAGCCCCATGAAGATGGAGGGGAGCGATCCGGGCAGAAGCACATGACGAAAGACCTGGCGAGGACTTCCTCCCAGACACCATGCAGCCCTGAACAGCGACTGATCGATGGACTCCGCGCCCAGCTTGGCATTCAGAGTCACAACGAAAAAGGCCCCCGTAAACGTGATGAAGATCATGCTGTATTCCATGTGGGCGAATATGATGATGGAAAGCGGAACCCAGGCCACCGGCGGGACGGACCGGAACAGTTCGAATCCGGGCATGGTCATGTCCCTCACGATGCGGTTCCAGCCCATCATGAGTCCGAGCGGGATGCCCAAGGCGGAAGCCGTACAGAAGCCCACGATGACTCGATACAGGCTGTGGTACACGCTCTTGTAGTACCAGGGATCGAGGACCGTCTTCACGGACTGAGTTACCGTCTCCCACGGACTGGGCAGCTTGTCGATGATGGTCTGGGAAAGCACATGCCATACGACAACAAAGGTTATGCCGCCCAGGATGCCCGTAACCGCCTGCTTCTTCTTCAGCTTCTTCTGTTCCTGGGTCCGCCTCCAATATACCTTTTCATATTCTTCCTTGACCGATTGACGCATATGGTCTATTATGAAGTTTTCCTTAGATTCCCTATCCTGCGGCGAGCCAGCCATTTGTGCTACTCCTCGTCTTTTCGAAAACGACCTGAGGTGCAACGTCCGGACAGCGGGCGGCTGGTGCCTCCCCAGGGTGCAGTTCAACATTGCAGCCGGGGATTCCTTCCTTGTCCGCTATCGGACGTATTCGTCGTCCGGTCATCATGCTATGTGTCGGCTGCCGCCCTCCCTTTGCACGTCGTCCCGACGACCAGGGTTTGAAGAACGGCGGCCGGGAGGGTTATGCCGAACCCTCCCGGGTTCGGCATAACCGCTTCCTATTCCGGCACGTCCCTAGTTCCGGGTTTCCACAAAACGCTAGGCCTTAGTGGGATTCCACGGCTTCTCTTTCAAATCCACGTTTTCATAGGTTTTCCAAGTGTGAAGCTTGACCTGATCGGGCCGCGCCTCCTTCGGAAAACCGGGCAGCTGGTCGGATGTCCATTGTCCCTGGGCCTTCAATTCATTGATGGCATAGCGCAGGTACCTGTCATCGGCCCATTCGTCGACAAACTTGTCGGGATCCTTTGTCCGCTCGCTCCGAATGATATCGATCTCCCTCCACATCCGAGCCACGGCCTTGAGGTGCTTCCTGCATTCAGGAGTGATCCTGCCGTCCCACACCATCATATCGAGAACCACCCGGACCACCGCTGGATGAACCTCGGACACGTCGCTCCAGATGTAGAAGGCGGCCAGGTCTCGATCGTTCATGAGAAGGTCTCGAGATTCTTCCTCGGCCTTCAGAAAGGCGACCATGATGTCGGGACGATCCCTGAGCCATTCATGGATGGCCAGCAGGGCTCCCACGACCCGGTAGGTATGGTCCACGGCGTCAGGGTAGTACTTCTTGCATGTGCAGGCCATATCCTGGCCGGTCACCCAGCGCTTGGCGATACCGCGCTGTTCCAGCCAGCTCGGATAAGGTTCCCACGTGACCGCGGCGGTGATGTTTTGAGCCCTGAGGTTGGTGATCTGGAGCTCGGTGGACTGGTCCAGGATGTTGGTTTTCACACCATTCTGTTCGCACCAGGCAAGGATCTGCCTGTGCGAGTACGATCCGACGGGCGTGCCCACCTTCTGCCCTTCCAGGTCTTTGGGCCCCTTGATCTTTCCCTCGTCCAGCAGCTTCTGGTCGATGCAGATGGCTCCCGATTCGCCCACGTCGTAGCCCGTTACGGATATCATGTCGCACTGTACCGTGTCGCCGCTTCTCATGGCGGGCGTTTCGGCCATATATCCCAGCTGGTTCTTACCGGCATACATGTTGTTATTGATAAGGGGACCGGACAGGGATCGGAACCACACTACGTTGCTGCCCTGGGGAAGGTATTTTTTCCAGATCTGGGCCTGCTTGTTGATGGACGAAGTCCAATAGGGGGTACAATAAGGCTGGTAGCCCACGGTCAGCGTAACAGGGTCACCGATCTTCCCGTACTTGCCGGTAGGCTTTCCGTACTTGGCTGCTATCTGAAGCAATTCATCGGATATCTTCTTTTCGGACTGGGCATAGGCTTTCCAGCCCAACATGCCCGATATGGGATTGCCCGGCACAAGGCTCATCACAGTGGAAAACATCAATCCCATTCCAGCCTGCTTGAAGAATGCCCTCCGACTCTCGTTGATCGTTTCCTGGATCCTTTTTTCCTCACTCATCTCCCAACCTCCTTCAACCGTCTCGATTAACAACAGAATGAAAATTCGAAATCCGCACAGTTCCGTTCGACAATGGGAAAACCCCTCTTTCGGATGCGACCTGGAGGTATTCTAGAATCCTATGGAAATTTCTTAGTTTTGCACCTCCCTGCAAATGATGTTGAAGACTTTATCCGCCGTTCTATCCACGGCGCGGGCAACAGAAGCCGACAGGCCGGGGCGGATCTCCTCCGGCAACGTTTCCACCTGGCAACCCAGGAGCCGAAGGTCCACACCTCTGTGTTCCTTCAGCTCCTTCAGGATATCGAGGGCGGGAAACTGGTGTACGCTAAAATCCGCCCTCTTCTGGACCGGGATTGCCTCCAGGGGTATTTCCTCGACAGTTCCAGCCTCCAGGCCGAAATTCATGGCATCGATGATAATCAGGGTCTTGGGCGTTTCCTCGCTCAGGACAGTATCCAGAAGGAGCTCTCCCGCGCCGGTTCCCGCATCGACCACCACAACCCCTCGAGGCAGCCGGTAGCGGGTCTGCAGCCGTTCCACCACAGCCGGGCCGAAGCCGTCGTCACCGAACAGCAGGTTGCCGCAGCCGATGACTGCGACCTTCGCACCCCAGACCTGACAACTCATCCCCTTATCCTCAGTTGGAAAGTGTTCGAATCACCCGCCCGCGGGCATCCCGTATCTCCATTTTTACCGGCACACTGCCGTCCATCTTGTGCGTGGCGCAGCTGAAACACGGGTCATACGCACGGATGGCCATCTCGATCTTGTTCAGAGCCTCTTCGTCCGATCGGCCTCCATCCAGGACCTGCCGTGCGGTTTTGAGGACATCTATGTGCATGGCCGCACTGCTGTGGGTGGTGCCCACGATCAGGTTCACCTTGGTGATATATCCCTTGCTGTCCGCCTCGTAGTCGTGGATCAGGGTCCCGCGTGGAGCCTCCACCACGCCCACTCCACGGCCGGCCCGAGGCGACACCTTTTCGCGCACCCTCGCATCGGTGATGCCGGTGTCCTCGAGCAGTTCGATGGCCCGCTCGGCGTTGTATATGACCTCTATCAGCCTTGCCCAGTGATGGAAAAACGAGTGATGAACAACTCGGCCGGCTGCCGCACGGTATTCGAGCAGTTCCTGCTGTGCCAGCGGTGTGGGGATAAAATCGCAGACATTGAGGCGTGCCAGGGAATTGGCCCGGTAGACCCCAGCCGGATCCTCGGGATCCAGGGAAAGACGACCCGCGGATCTGGCATAGGGGAACTTCGCATAGCTCCAATCCATGCGCTGTTCGTCGATATAATCCCTGTAATCCACAGGATCGAATTCCTGGTGACTTCCGTTATCACCCGGCAGTTTCAGCCGGAGTTTTCCGTCGTAAAAGTTGAGCCCGCCCTTGGGATCCACCATTCCCAGGTAGCCGGTCACTAGGGGGATTTCCTGTTTGAGCAATTCCATCTTCGGTTTGAACACTTTTTCCTTGGAGAAGTCAATGGCGAACAGGGCAAAATCGAGGCACTCCCTCGCCATGGGAAGAAGCTCCTGCCGCTGTTCCTCCTTCAGAGGCCTGCTGAATCCACCCGGTACCACTGCGTCGGGGTGCATGGCGCTGGCGGCTATGATTTCCGTCATCTGCTGGGCCATATGCCTCACCCGCACCGCTTTTCGAACCAGATCCGGGTTTTTCGATGCAAGGCCGATAATGTTCCGAACCTGGTAACCCTCACCCGGTTCCGTGAGAAAATCGGCCGCAGCCAGGAAGAAGAAGTGCAGCAAATGGCTGTGAATCACATGAGCTGCATAGGCCGCTTCCCTTATCTTGCCCGCCGCATCGGGTATCTCGACCTCGAAAAGGGCATCGGCAGCCTTGGCTGAAGCCAGGTGGTGCGCCCAGGGACAGACTCCGCAGATCCGCGTCACCACGCGCGGCATCTCCTCGACGGGGCGGCCGATACAGAACTTCTCAAACCCTCTCAGCTCGATCACCTGCACCCAGGAATCCCGCACCTTCCCGTCGTCATCCAGCATGATGGTAACCCGTGCGTTACCTTCAACCCTCGTGAGTGGTTCGATGACAAGTTTCTTTCCCATGTTGATATTCTCCTTAGCGGCCCGGTCGCAGGTTGTTGTGTCCCCCGGTGAACCAGTTGAAAGTCGCCCGCCGGTCAAAAACGTCCCTCAATGCGTAGTTATAGGCAGACAGCGCACCGAGCATTTCCGCCCTTGGGTTTTCCCCGATCCGCTTCGGACCCATGCAACCCCGGCAAGGCACGCCGGCCTGCAGACACTTGGCGCCGCACCCGCTCCGCGTGGCGGCACCCATACAAAAATACCCCTGCTCGATCAGGCACCGCTTTTCCAGCGGCGGGACCTCGAGGGGGCGAAGCATTTCCGGAAATGCCAGACCGTTGTCAGCGGCAACCGTCCGTTTTTCCTTGGTTCTCGGACACTCGTTGCACACGGTGTCCTCGGGCAGCTGAAAAGGTTTGCCTTCCACAATGGCCGTCAGGGCCGACGCGACCAAATTCACAGGCGGCGGACAGCCGGGAAGAACAACATCCACCTCCACGACCTCGTTGACAGCTATCAGCCTGCTGGTCATGCCCGGGAGTTCGAATTCGTCCTGTTCCGGGTGTTCTTCCGTGGCGGCGATGCCGTCCTTGAGCGTATTCATGGGGACAAGGTTGGCCAGCGCCGGTATTCCACCCGTGCACGCGCACGTACCAAACGCGACAAGGGTCTTGCACTTTTCCCGCATGGCCTTGACCACGGCGATGTTTTCTTCCAGGCGAATGCCTCCGGAAAGAATTCCCACATCGGCCTCGGGCATGTCGAAATCGGCGGCGTTTCCGGCGGGAGTGCGATACTTATGGTCCATGAGAATGGAAGCGTGGACGATGGAAATCTTTTCGAGAAGATCGAGCAGTCCGACTCCCAGATCAAGAATAGCCACCTCGCAGCCTGCGCAGGTGGCGGATAGAGGTTCGATTACGACGGTCGTGGACATGATTCCTGTCTCCTTCGATCCTGTCGATTGCCGGTCGGCGCTTTCCGCCAGGGCGGAAAGCGCCGCCGAACCATCTAGCGAGCTAAGCTATTTGATGAGGTAAGGAACCGATTCCAGCCGAATGGCATCCAGCTGGCACATGAAAGTGCAGACATCGCAATACCAGCAGTCATCCCGATAGGCCATGTAGGGATAACCCTGTCCATCGAGGCGCAGGACATCGCGCGGGCAGTATTCCACGCAGGCTCCGCAGCCGTCACACTTGGATTTGTCTACCTTGACCCACTCGTACTTCTTGCAGCTGTAACGTTCCATCACTAGCCCTCCTGCCTGGCTGACATTCTCTTGGGTATATCCAAACCTTCCTCTGCGACTTTCCCCGAGATCCATGGATCGTGGCTGTCGTTGGGCGGATGGACAAAGCCTTTTCCGATATCCAACTTTATTTCGGGATATTCGTATTCGAGTCTGGCGGGATAATCCCATTTGTATTCAGGAACCGGTTTGGCCGATACTTCCATCTCGCCGGTGCTCATATTCTTCTTGACAACGACGTACTTGCCGTCCCAGTTCGGATCGCGTTTGGGATAGGCCAGGCGATAATGGGACAGTCCCCAGCGGCTTTCAGTGCGGAACAAAGAGGCCCTTGCGGCCATTTCGGCGCAATCGATGATGCTCTGTACCTCGGTCGCCTTGATCAGGTCATGGAAATCGCAGACCTTGATCTGGGGCAAGTCTTCCTTGCGCATACGGTCGACCCACCAGAGCATCTTCTGCATGAGAGGATCGCTCTTGGGAGGAGTCAGGTACTGGCTGATCCTGGTGCGAATCTTGATCTCTGCCAGTTCCACGGGAATTCCCGGCTCGGGAAGATCCAGCGGAGCCCTCACTTCCTTCCACAGATTGTAGGCATCCACGTCGAGTCCCGGAGCCTTGTTCTTGGCTGCGTATTCAGCAGCCACTCTGCCCGCGATGGCGCCGAAAACAAAGGCTCCCGGCAGGTACTGGTGAGGTACGGACGCGCAGTCGCCGGCTGCGAACAGACCCGGCACGGTCGTTTCCGTATCCTTATTGACCAAAATGCCGGACATGCTGTGGCCACTGCACAGGGTGATTTCTTCCAGACCCTGCTCCACGGAATCCCAACGGCGATAGTTTTCGTCGCGCTGCTTGTGGAACTGGCCACGAACGGTACGTTCCGTGCCCCACAGGATCTTTTCGAGGCCCTTGATCGTCTCTTCGGGCAGGTGGTCCAGTTTGAGATAGATCGGCCCGCGCCCTTCGGCGAATTCGCGCCACACGGCCAGGAACATGTCACCCGACCAGTAGCCGTGGCTCCAGTACCTCTCGCCCAGGGCGTTTACGCCGCATCCGCCGCGCGGAATGACGACATACCCGCACGAGGGGCCGTTGAAGTCCTTCATCAGCAGGTTGGTCTGGAAGCATTCGAGATTGATCAGTTCTGCTCCGGCATGGTAAGCCAGGGCATAGCCTTCACCGGTATTGCCCGGGAACTCGTAGATACCGCTCAGGTAGCCGTCCCGAGGCATCCCGAACTTGCCGACACATCCGGAAGTAAGGATGACTGCGGGAGTGTTGATCAGGTACTGATCTCCCGTTCTGATATTGAACCCGAACACGCCGGAAACCTTGCCATCGGTGGTGAACAGCCGTACGGCCGGCGTACGGTCGAGGACGATGCAGCCCAGCTTTCGGACTTCCCGGGCCAGGGCGCGCTTGATTTCCTCGCCGTCCATGGCCAGGTAGAGGGCCTTGTTGGTCGGATGCAGGAAGTTGCATTTGTAGTTGCCGTTATCGTCCACCGGAAAGAGGTCCCCCGGTTCACGCCCGGTGTACTCTTCCAGGTCCTTGATCCTGTCGTATATGTCTGCCCCCAGAGTGTAGGCGCATTCCTGATCGAGAATGCCTTCCGATACCTTCGTCAAGGCCTCGACAACGTCCTCCGGAGTCCCATAACCCGGTACGGAGACGACGTTCAAGGCGTCCATCCCGCGGCCGATGGCACCCGATGTCTCGATCGGCCCCTTGTCCAGGACGACTACCCTGGCTTGGGGATTGGTATTCTTAGCCTTGATGGCCGCAAACGTTCCGGCACTCCCACCGCCCACGACTACCACATCAGCGTCGATTTGTTTAAAACCCATGATCATTCCTCACTTTTCGATTAATTGATTGTTTGCGCCAGCACATTCCAGGAATTGTTGCAGCCTAGACCACCTCCTTTTCGTTTTCAGATATCCCCGAGCAGGGTCGGAGACCTAAAATGCAGACCGTTTCAAGCAGCTGTAATCATCGCCGCCCTGGGCCAACGGCCGTTCCTGGCTTCTTTTCCCGCCGCATTCGGCACTTGCAGCCTGACTCCGTTTGCCTTAAGATCTCTCCATGTCTGCGAAAAGCGTCCCCATCCACAAATCTCCGGCAGACCGCGCAGGAGAGCTTCCGCGTACCCCTTCGAGTACCGTGTTTCGGCCTCCCCCCCGGCTCGGCCAGGGGGGAGTTTCCGTGGTAAAGATTTTAAAATTGTGGACGGCTGAAAGCTTTGCTGTGAAATAGGTTGCAAGATGCGTGCAAGGCCTTCATAATCAAAAAAAGCCAATGATTGCAGGCTTCCCGGAAAGAGCCTTCATGATCCGATTCTGCTTTGCCGATTTGATTATGGATCGATTTCTTGAGGAATGGCACCAGGCAACGGTTCAGGCGTGATACGGATACGCATCTATTCGATCCAGAAATGCATCACACCCTATACGATTCTTTTATCGCCGACATGGGAAATACAGGAGACCGGGGCCGGTCGCTTCTGCGTTCCAGGAATATTCATACGTACTTCCAAGCACTTAAGGAGTGAAAGATGAAAGGGAGAAGATTTTTTCTGCTTTTGGCCATGGCGCTGATCCTCCCGTGCATGGTTTTCTCGCAGGGCGCGGCTGCGGATGTTGCCGATTCCGACATGGAGCCGTTCCTGGGGAAATGGAAAGGAACTCACGACGAATGCAGAAGTGCCACTGAATGCGAGACCAGGAACGTGGACATGACCATTACCAGGGACCAGGTTACGTACGTTCTCGGTCCTTCCGGGGCTGGCATGGGCAGGCATTCCAAGGCAACGAAGGGCCCCGTGTCCAAGACCTATCCGGTGACGTTCGTAAAGGACGCCGGTGGCTCCGGATTCTTCTTCGTAACCACCTCGGGCACCAAGATCATGTTCAGAACAGAGAAAGGTAAACTCGTGGGGAAAGGCACCGGAGGACGATTCGGCATCACCTATCGACTCAGCAAAGCCGGAAGCTGAAGACCGTACGTCATTCATTCAGTCGCTTCGTGAACGGCCCGGTCGAGAAAAGGAGGGGAACCCATCACATCAGCAGTTCAAGGGCCTTGTGGATGCGCCGGGCCTGGGCATCGGTCACGAGGCTCTCCATCGCCGCCCTGTAGCGGGGATGCTCCACCCCCGAGAAGATGTACTGCCAGCGGTAGGCTTTCAACACGCAGTCTTTGACCTCAGCCGTTTCGGTGACATTCAGTGGAGAACTCTTGTGCATGAGAAAGTAGTCCACATCAGCGGTTGATTGAACCTGCAGGATTCCATCCACTGCACCGACCAGTTCGATGAGTTCATCGACTGCCCGGTCGCGCTGCGCCGAAGTGAGCCTCTTATCCTCGGCGGGCCATTCCAGTTCGTCCATGATGGCGTGGGTGGTTTCCTCCTTCCAGTGGAACAGGAAGATGTCTTTATACAGTTGAGAAAGACTCTCATCCGGCCCGATGCTCTGCTTGTAATGCTCCTGGGTAAAAAGCTCTATCTCCAGAATCAGCGCCAGCACGGCCCAGGTGGACCTTTCCAGCACAGCGGCCGCCACCTCATTGGGGTCGGGAATAAACCGGTACCCTGCAGGCATGCCTGCGGCGATCATCTCCTCGATCCGGCGGAAGAGTACCTGGTGCTTGATTTC
>JABUEY010000094.1 GCA_013314815.1 Syntrophobacteraceae bacterium | reverse complement strand
ATGCAGGACGGCGAGAGAAACGCGCATGAGGTGCCTGTTTTGCCAACCGCCTACTTCTCCGGCCAGTCGCTGTGTTTCGAGGTCGAAGAACCCGATGCGAACCTGTGGCGGACGCTGAACAGATGGAATGGGGGCGGGTTCCGATTTGACCGGCTCCTGCTCCTGTGGAAAAAGGCTTTCGGTTATCTTCCGAATCCCCAGGATGTACTCGAGTACTGCCAGTGCAGCCTGCTTGTCCAGAGGCTTGTTTCCGGATCCGCATTTGGGAGAATGAATGCATGCGGGGCAGCCTTCCGAACACGTGCACGTTGCGATGAGTTCCCTGGTCTTTTCGAGAAGATCGAGGATGACATCGTACCCCCTCGCGGCAAGACCTATGCCTCCGGGATGGCCGTCGTAAATGAAAACGGCGGCCTTCTCGACCTGGGGATGCCGCGGGCAGGAAATCCCGCCTATATCGTTGCGGTCGCAGAGGGCGAACAGGGGAAACATGCTGATGGCGGCATGTTCGACGGCGTGGATTCCTCCCATGAAATGGAGGCCTGCCTTTTGTATGTGTGCGGCGAATAGCGGTTCGATTTCGAACCAGAACCCAACGGTTTCGAAGGTCTGGGGTGGAAGATCGAGCGGAGTCGAATCCAGCCGTTCCTGGGAAAAAAGGCGCCGTTTTTCGTAGCCGACTATGTGCTCGGTAACACGCAGTCTGCCCAGGCGCGCAACGAAATTTCCTGCCGGCCTGGAAGCAAGCACCTCGATGATTTCCGTTTCCTTTTCGCTGACCACCCGGGTGAAGTAGGGAACGTTGCAGGGAGTCACATGGATCGTTCGATGAACAAGGTCAAGCTTTTCCACCTGGAACGTTTCACCTCGATGCAGATAGACGGCTCCCGGGTGACACTCCTTGAGGGCCCGTATACCGTCGTTTCTGCCAACGGGAATGTCCCGGCCTTCGGGGGATTTCTTGAGTATGGTGAAGGAGGGGCCGACGGATCGAATGTCCACCAGCCTGTGAGGGTGGTGCGCCGAAGAAATCCATTCCTCGCCGTCTTCTGTCTGAAGCAGCTTCGACGTGGAAGTCAATTCCTCGACAACTCGGACCAGGGCGTTGTTTTCGTTGATTTCCCGGCGATGGAGGGCCAGTTCCGCAGCCGCGCAGGGCAGGTGGGCCTTGAGCACCTCGGTGTTCCACGGATCGGTGACGGCAAGTTCAAAACGGCTGTCGAGAAACTGGTGCGGGTGGTGAACGATGTACTGGTCGAGGGCATCCGGCTGGGGAATGAGAACGATGGCCGATTCCTGCCCGCTCCGGCCGACTCGCCCGCCGCGCTGCCACGTGGTCATCACCGTGCCCGGATAGCCCACAAGTATGCAAAGGTCGAGACCTCCGATGTCGATCCCCATCTCGAGGGCACTCGTGGAAATCACGGCCGACAGGGTACCGGCTGCCAGCCTGCCTTCGATGCCCCGGCGTTCCTCGGGCAGAAACCCCGCCCTGTAGGAACTGACTCGATCCACAAGCTCGGGCGCCTGCCTCAATACGCTGATGTGGACAAGTTCGGTCAGCCTGCGGGACTGGGTAAAGGCAATGGTTTTGAGTCCCAGTCGGGCGGCTTGCACGATAAGCCTTGCCGCCATGCTTCCAGCATGAGCATCGCCCGCCTCTTCCGGTTCCAGAAAAACAAAATGACGCCTGGCCTGCGGCGCTCCATGATCTCGGAGAACGGATATGGAGTCTCCGTTCCGTCCGATGAGCTGTGCTGCGAGTTCCTCGGGATTGGCAATGGTTGCCGACAGGAGAATGAACTGCGGAGAACTTCCGTAAAATCTGCATATGCGCACGAGCCTGCGAAAGATCTGGGCCACATGGCTCCCGAAGATGCCACGGTAGGTGTGCATCTCATCGATTACGACAAAGCGGAGCTTCCTCCAGAAGGCTTCCCACTTGTCGTGGTAGGCGAGAAGGGCGTAGTGCAGCATGTCCGGGTTCGACAGGACGATGTGAGGGGGATGTTGTCGGATCTTCGCTCTCTGGTAGGATGAAGTGTCTCCATCGTAAACGGCCGCTCTGAAGGGTTCGGTTCCAGCGTTCTGCCCGGAAACCACGGAAAATCTCTCGAGACCGTCCATCTGGTCTCTGCTGAGGGCCTTGATAGGGAAAAGGTAGAGTGCCCCGAGGTCGGGGTCACTCAGAAACGCTTCCGCAACAGCAAGGTTGTAGATCAGCGACTTTCCACTGGACGTAGGAGTGGCCACGACGACGTTTCGCCCCGCCCTGATGCATTCGATGGCATCCGCCTGATGAGTGTAGAGGCGGGAAATCCCCATTTGGACAAGCGACTTCTGCAGGGCTTCGGGAAGAGGCGGAGTCACATCACGGCAGAGGGCTTCCCGATGGGGCAGGACGGCCTGGTGGACGACCCTGAAGCCTTTCCGGTTTCGATGAAGCAGAGTGTGGAGAAACCGCTGTATCACTCCATGGAGTCCTTCGTGGCGGGTTTGGGAGCAATCCCCCGCCAGGTCTGATGCCTGATTCCTGCAAGCTGCCGACCCCGACACCATAACCAAAAAGAGGGGGTTCTTCAAGGGTGGAAGAATATAGAGCTGACACAAAACACGTCTGCCCGAAGATCTTCCGCCGCCGTGCCATCCTGCAAAAGCCAAGGAGAGTGCGGATCACGGTTTCAGCATCGCACCTGTGCATGTCGGCGACGAAGGTCCGCAATGAAGCACTTCAGGAGGATGCTCGCTGAAAGCCGGCTGAAAGCGGGCATAATGGCGATGCTGCATCCGTTGCCCCGAACGGTTTGTGTCTTTCACACCCGAAATTCGACGATCTGTCGGGGGCGTGGACCAGGACCTCACAAGTGATTTCTGTGGTTCATTCGGCAAATGAGTACATCCGGTGCTTTTCAGGCGAAGGATCGATGGCACCACAACGTCAGTTTGCACCACAACGTCATTCCCAAACAAAAACGTCGTTCCCGCAAAAGGCGGCAATGACGTTGTGATCTTCGTTACGTTGTGATGCCCAATGACGCTGCAACGCCTTCGATCTTCTTCTCATGCCGGGGCTGGATCTGCCTGCGATCATGCCCAATCGTATTCACGCAATAGGATTCATTGTCGATGTACCTGTAGGGGCGAAAAATTTCTCGCCCCTACCATCGGGGCAACATCCAGGGCAACGTTTGGGGCGACGGGACTCTTTCGAAGGCTCGAAATTTTCTACTCTACCTCGAAAACCGCCGGATTGGGTAGATTGTCAGGAGGGTTCACGGGGTCGGCAGACGCCCGGGAACCCTCCTGTTTTCAGCCAGGACGGCAGCAGAAGTCCCGTCCTTTTTCAGTGTGGATCGTCATGCACGTAGAAGGGCCACTTGTGGAAGAACCATTCATTCCAGAGAAGAGGTATGATCCACCAGAAGTTCCAGATGAGGGATTCTCCGTGTATGAACCTTTCGGCGAGGCCATGTTCCATGTGATGGTTGCCCAATCCCCAGTGGCCGAAATTGATGTGGTAGAAGAAGATATAATTGACCACCATCAGCACGAGCACCCCCACGGTTCTGAACCAGAAGGCGCTCCATGCATCCTTGTCCGCCGAGGGGGCCATATCATCGAAGTAGTGGTGCCACGCCAGGAAGGGGATGAGGGTAAATCCCGCGATCTCCGCAGCATGGTACCAGAGAAAACGCGTCGGATCCCCTTTGTCTCCGGCGGGCAGATGTTGAGCGATCTGCTCCATGGACATCCAGGCCGGAGCGATCTTCACGCACAGCCAGGCCAGCAGATAGCCGAGGATGACGTTGATCACAAACGAGATGGTTCCCTTCCACGGCTGTGGCAGTTGGATAAGCGTCCAGGGCTTCATGCGCCAGACGTTGGGCGTCATGAACAGGACGATGATCATCCATTCCCACCACCCGAAGACCCAGTGCACATGGGTCGTACCGGCTATATCCCCCCACCACGGAAGATTGATCGCGTAGGAATTGCCGAAGACCTTACCGAAGACAAGGCCCCAGAAGGGAACGATGAGAATGGTGTAGAAGAACAGGGTAAGGGTAGACGTCCAGCCGATTTCGGCCAGGCCCGCCCTGGGCTGGGTCAGGTCGCTTGGACGGATGGGCCACTTCCCGAAGAGGATCGTCACGAAGGGATACGAATAAAACCCGATGAGCACAAAAGTGACCACCGCCCTTTCGGCGTATCTCGCATTGGGATTGACCAGGGCTTCGAGTGTGAGGGTCCTGCCGCACCCCTCGGGCAGAATGGTCTTTCCGGCGGCGGCAAGGGTTTCGAGGTTGATCTGGCTGAGGAAATTAAAACCGATGCCGAGCACCCTGTAGAAGATGACATGAATGACGAACCAGACCACGATCAGGTTGACTATGGTCTCCACGATTCCTCTGGCAGGCTGGGACATGTTCTGAAACGGCCAGTCCCCAAGAAACATGTGTTGCCAGAGGCCCACCAGGATCATCATGGCCAGATACATGACGAAAGGATAGGGAAAGCTGCCCACGGGGCCACGTGGGTCGCTGAACAGATACCAGGTGATCCAGGCAACAAGAAAGAATGCAATTGAAGAAATGATGCCGGTCAGGGGCTGCCCCCAACGAGGTCTGAGCTGTCCTGCCATACGGTGCTCCTCCATCAACGGTTATTGAACGACTGTTTTCCCCAATCCTCCTCAGAGATCTTTATCCAGTGGTGTTCAATCCTCACCTCCCTTCAAGAACGGTCCGGGGAGCTGGACAAGCCTTCCCAGGGTTATTCCCTGTGCATTGACACGTTGAGACCGGTTTTTGTGTTCGGTGAGTGTAGGGGATTCCAGCCGGCAGGCAGATAAGCTGTCCCCTTGGACCATCTTGCCGCAGAATGTTACAGGCAGCACACGCAAGGGCAGACGACAGAAGGGAACAGTCGAGCATCAGCAGCAGAATCGAAGGAAGCAGAAGGATTCGAAAAGGTGAACCTGAAAATGCGATATCCGGCATCCTGATCACATTCCTACTACCCCAAGAGTTCCAATTCGGTCAAGAAAAAATTTGTTTGACAATACATAACTCTCTGATTTAAGTGTTGACCGTCATCCCGCGGCGCACTCCCTCTGCTTTCCGGACTGCGCGTGCAGGAACAGGTCCGGAAGAAATCCCCGTGCTTTTCTCGTCTTGTGAATCCTGCCGGGTTCGACCTTTCAAGCTTGCGCGGATGTCACTCTTTCCGGTCACAAAGAGCATTGGGAGACGGGCTGGCCCGCCACAGGGAAAAGAAGCCGAAGGAAGCTCCGGCTGAACGTTTTTCTGAATACGAGCCGACATCCCCGAGGCTTTGCCGTGAGACATGAATCAGCTTCAACCTGTCTCGGTCTTGACCGGCCGGTTTGCAGGCCGCCGGTTGAAACAGGATATTCAACCACATTCTCCAGGCAAACAAACGCCGCACCCGTTATACCGCAGATCGGAGCCCATTTGGAGTGGAACGTCGAGGAGGGGAAACAAGATGGCAAAAGGAATGTTTACTGAATCTGCTCTCGAACGCATGGAAAAAGAGTACAGGGATTGGCTGGAGGAGTACAACGGAGCCTTGAAGAAGATGCCCGAGCGGCTGCAGCGGTTTTCCACGGTTTCAGACCTGGAGATCAAGCCGCTTTACACGCCTCTTGACATCAAGGACAAAGATTTCTCTGAAGAAATCGGGTTCCCGGGCATGTATCCGTTCACACGGGGTGTTCAGAGCACCATGTACAGGGCGCGCTTGTGGACCATGCGCATGTTCGCCGGCCTGGGCACGGCGGAAGATACCAACAAGAGGTTCCACTACCTGATCGAACATGGTGAAACGGGCCTCAGTACCGCCTTCGACTTTCCAACCCTCATGGGCTACGACACCGATTCTCCCCTGGCCCGGGGTGAATGCGGCAAGTGTGGAGTAGCCATCGACACGATCGACGACATGCAGCGGCTTTTTGCCCGCATCAACCTCGAAGACGTGACGACATCCATGACCATAAACCCGCCCGCATCCATTATATGGGCCATGTACATCGCCAACGCCGAAAACGAAGGCTTCAACAGGAAGAAGCTCGGTGGCACTATCCAGAACGACTGCCTGAAGGAATTCATCGCCCAGAAAACCCTCATGCTTCCACCCGAACCCAGCCTCCGACTGGTGGTCGACACGGTGGAATACGGTACACGCGAGGTTCCGCGCTGGAACACCATCAGCATCAGCGGCTACCATATCCGTGAAGCCGGTTCCACGGCCGTGCAGGAACTCGCCTTCACCGTCTACGACGGAATCACTTACGTGGAGGAGTCCATCAAACGGGGACTCGACGTTGACGACTTCGCCGGAAGACTTTCCTTTTTCTGGAATTCGCATATCGATTTCTTCGAGGAGATCGCGAAGATGCGGGCCGGGCGGCGCATGTGGGCCCGCATCATGAAAGACCGCTTCAAGGCAAAAAACCCGAGATCCATGCTCATGCGCTTCCATACACAGACAGCCGGGTGCTCGCTCACCGCCCAGGAACCCTACAACAACATCATCAGGACCACCACCGAAGCCCTGGCCGCCATACTCGGCGGCACTCAGTCCCTTCATACCAATTCCCTCGATGAGGTCTACATGATTCCGAGCGAAGAAGCCGTCCTCATCGCACTGCGTACACAGCAGATCCTGGCCGAAGAAGTGGGGGTAACCCATGTCATCGATCCTCTGGCCGGGTCCTATTTCGTCGAAGCCCTGACGGACAAGATGGAAGAGGAAGCCATGGCCTACATCCACAAGCTGGACGAAATGGGAGGAATGGTGGCGGCCATCGAGAGGGACTACCCGCAGATGGAAATCGCCGATGCGGCCTTTCATTTCCAGGAACAGGTGGATAAAGGCGAGAAGGTCATCATTGGAGTGAATAAGTTTCCATCCGGCAAGCCCGACCTCGAATTCGTCCTCAAGATCGACGATGAAATCGAGCGCATGCAGGTGGAGCGCACCAACCGGTTCAAGGAAGAACGCGACAAGGACAGGTTTGCCAGGGCCATGGACGAACTGCGCAGGCGCTGCGAGGGGCCTCCATGCTGGGAAAACAACGTCATGCCCGCTCTCATCGATGCAGTGCGGGCAGGCGCCACGGAACAGGAATGCTGCGACCTTTACCGGGAGGTCTTCGGCACCTACACCGATCCCGGCACATTCTGATCCGACTCCTGTTTGTTTTTCGTCAGGGCCAGGCTTCCATTATTTCATTCTTAAGAGGGAGGTTACGTTTCCATGGAACAGGAAAGGAAACTGCGCATATTGATCGCCAAACCAGGCCTGGACGGCCATGATCGGGGAGCGAGAGTCATCGCCAGGGCTTTCCGCGACGCAGGCTTCGAAGTGATTTATACCGGCTGCCACCAGACGCCGGAGCAGATAGTGAGTACGGCGATTCAGGAAGACGTCGACATGATCGGACTCAGCATCCTTTCCGGAGCTCACACTTATTCGTTCCCCCGCGTCATCGAACTGCTCAAAATGAATCAGGCAGAAGACATTACGGTAATCGGAGGCGGCATCTTTCCCCTGGAGGATATCCCCAGGCTGAAGGAGACGGGAATTAAGGAAATCTTCGAACCCGGGGCCAAGCTCCATGATATCACGACATGGGTAAAGGAAAACGTGAAACCGCGTAAGGCCATCACGGGATAGGCTCCGCCTGTCAAGGCATTCCGTCCCTCCTCGTGTTCCCCCCTCACGCGGTGGAACACGGGGAGGAGGAACCGGCAAAGAGTCGATGCGCCCGCCGCCTCAGGCGGCAGCATTCTAACAACCTGTCCGTCGCATACCACTGACGTCCGACTCAGCAGCAGGCTCGTTTCCATTCCGCGTCACCGGATCTGTGGACCAAAACCTGGTTGACAGTCGTTCATGCAGGTGCAAGAATTATAATATTATTTCATTGCTGTCCGCCGAGGTCGACCATGGCGGGAACCTTTTGATTGCTGCATGGTTTAAGGGTTTTGTTCATGAGTATAATCGATCAGATAACAGCCGGAGACGTGCGGGCGACCGCTCGATTGCTTCGTGACATCGACGACCAGGTACCCACTACTCCCAGAATTCTCAAACAGCTCTACCCCCACACGGGCAGAGCCTATATTGTCGGATTCACCGGCTCACCCGGAGTCGGCAAGAGCACCCTCGTTGATCAGCTCGCCCTGCGCTACCGGCAGGATGGTTTGACCGTGGGCATTCTTGCCGTCGATCCCACCAGCCCTTTCAGCGGCGGCGCCATACTGGGTGATCGAATCCGCATGCAGCGGCACTTTCTCGACCCGGGAGTCTTTATCCGCAGCCTGGCCACACGCGGCCACTTTGGAGGCCTGACCCGATCCACCAATGATATGATCACCGTGCTCGACGCCATGGGCAAGGATGTCATCCTTGTGGAGACGGTCGGCGTAGGCCAGGACGAAGTCGAAATAGCCAACAGTGCCCACAGTACGGTTCTCGTGACCGTTCCCGGACTTGGAGACGAGGTCCAGGCCATTAAGGCCGGTATCATGGAAATCGGCAATATCTTCGTCGTAAACAAGGCAGACCGGCAGGGATCCCGAAAAACGGTCCGGGAACTGCGCAGCATCATCGACCTTGGACTGCGCAGGCGCCAAGACAACGGCTGGCAGCCGCTCATCATCGAAACCGAAGCCACCAAGTCGCGGGGAATCGAGGAGTTGTACCAGGCCATTCAGAAGCATCGACAGTATCTTCTTTCCAACGACCACGGACAACTGGACGAAATGCTCTACAAACGGGCCAGGACCCAGATCGTCGAAGCGCTCAGAGATCTTGCACTCCGAACACTCCTGCAGCGCATCGAATCCCGGGGAATTAGTCTCGATTCAATGGTTCGACAACTCATGGCCAGGGAGGCTGACCCTTACTCTCTCGTGCAGGAAATACTCGCAATGGAACTCAGACAGGACTGAACCCGAACCACCGTTTCCCCCCCAGACTGCCCGCCTCGTTCACGCGGCAGGATCCGCGTCACTGAGCCAGGTTCCTTACACCTGTCGCCTCTTCCTTGCAAGCAGGCATTCATAGGCCTCTGTCACCTGCACGAACCCGTCCTGGCTTCCGCCCTTGTCAGGGTGGACCTTATGAGCTGTGCGACGGTAAACCCGCACCAGGTCCTTTTCACTCATGCCTTCAAATTCACAAACCGTGATGCCGAACAGCCTGCACGCCAACTCCAGAGCCATAACCGGGCGCTGACGGACCGAATTGCGGAACCTGCTCCTCATGAATTCGTTCAGGTAATCGTTCAAAGTGATTCCGGGGAACTCATGGTCGAAATAGAGGATGACGTACCTGGCAAGGATGGAATGAAGACAGCAAGAGTCATGGTCCTCGACTCCCCTGAAAAACGCATTGTCCCTGTTCAGACGGCAGATTTCGTCCAGAAAAACAGCGTCCACCTTTTCCCTGTCCAGTCCCGCCGGCTGATTGCGCAGCAGGTGAGACGGGAAACAGGACTGCAGGTTCAAAGCCGTGTAGACATATGGTCGAATCTCCCGCGGCTGCAGCCCACGTTCCATTTCCTCGATGGTGTGTTCAATTTCGTCACGACTTTTGCCGATCAGAACATTTAGAAATTTCCAGGGCCGTCCCTCCAGGTCCCCCATGTCCACGCGTCCGAACTTGAGAAAGTGGATCCTTCTCTTGTCAAACGAGTGCAGACCCCGCTGCTTCTCCAGAAGTTCGACGCTCGATTCTCTATCCCTTGCCGTGCTCCGATGGCACCTGAACTGCTCGATCACACGGCGGATACGGAACGGAAGAAACGGCATGAACAACTGCTCCAACTCCTCCGCCGTGTACTCCACACCCTTTGCCTGCAACATCTCTTCCACGGACGGGTCGATGTAGAACCCGTTGCCGCCGGGATATTCGACACAGTTCTCCGGGTGCGGACCAAGGTCCATGATATCACGGTTTCTTATACAATCTCCGTCACCGTATGATTCTCGGATCACGAAATGATAGCCGTCTCCGCGGCGCACCCGTCTCAAATACACACGCCTGCTCCCTGTAGTTCACCATCTCGAACATGACAATCGATCTCCGGGCTCGCTTCCAGAGTCCCTCTCCAGCGGGCGAAGCCGAACAGCCGATTAAACAATAATTCATATGTTGACTATGACTCTTGTCAAGCCGGGTCGTCAAGGCAGCCGGGCACGAAAAAGCATGAAGTTGAAGGAAGGTGTAATACACCCGCAACCACGCTATTCCCACAGCTGCGCTATTCCCACAGCGAGACCATTCCCACAGGAACGCCATTTTTACAACTGCGTCGTTTCTGTAATAGCCTCAACATCGCCCTTCCCGCGAAGGCGGGAATCCTGGAAGGGTAAGCGTGCATGGCGACACAGCTTTAAGAAATGCGAAGAAGACCTGGAAGACAGGATGGATGGAGCAAGGCGATTCGGGGTGGCCAGATCCTTGTGGCGCGATCTGTGTTCAGACTGGATTCCCGCCTTTTCGCGGGAATGACATTGTGATATTGGCGGGAATGACATCCGGATGCCATCGATCCTTTGCATGAACAGCACCGGATGTGTGTAATGCTCCGCAGGTACTTGTTTGCCATAAGAACTATAAAAAAACCCGGAGGAACGAATTCCTCCGGGCAGAGCTAACTGATGTAACTTCCAGTCTTGAAAACTAAAGGGAGACTAGAAGTTCCACTGCAGACGGGCACCCACTTCGTAGGCGTCGCTGGCGTAATTCTCGATGTACCTCCAGGACTCGCGGGTAGGCACGGGAGCGAAAGCATCGTTTGCAAACAGGTAGGCGCCGACCAGTGTAAGGTTCAGGCCGTCCACGATGCCCTGATCGATGTACAGGTTGAGTTCGTGACCGATGCTGTTGGACATGCTGAAGTCGCCGCCGATAATGTCACCATCACGGTTGAATATCGGGTTGAACTTGGTGGGCACACTTTCAGCCGTTCCAAAGTACCAGTAAGAAGCACTGATCTTGGTCTTTTCAGCAACCTGCCATGCGGCGCCGGCAGTAATGGTCCACAGGTTGGTGGGGAAGCCGTAGCCTCTCCAGTAGATGTTGTCGGCCTGGCTCTGGCTCTGGCCGGCTCCACCGGGGTAACCACGGTACGCATACCTGTCATCGCCAAGGATACCGCCACCGATGATTTCAGAGAAGTACTTGGCGGTCGCCAGGGGATAGGTAAACCAGGTAATGTCGCTGTCCTTGAGAGAGAATGCGCTGGCATACTCGAAGTCAGCCGGGCGATCGGTCAGGTCGGGACCCGTGGTGTAGAAACCGCCCAGGTTGAGGGTGTAGGGGCCGCAGTAGTAGCTGACGCCGGCATCCACCATCCAGCCGGTGTAGTCGGCACTGGCGACCTTGGCACCGGTAAACGGATTGTGAAGATCCACGCTGCCGAGGTTCTTCACGAAATTCACGTAGGCGCTCAGGTAGTCGATCTTATAGCTGACGTTGAAACCCAGATCGAAAAGGTTGTTGTCCTGAACCTCGAAGCCCGAGTAGAGAATTTCATCGCCCACGAGCCAAGGGGTCCTGGAGAGGAAGCTGCTGCTTCTGCTGCCAACCACCCCGGCAGGAGTGAACAGGGTGTTGGGGTCAAAGCTGACATTGGTGTCATGACCGTACTGATAGAAGCCGATCAACGACGCCTTGAAGGGACCATGCTTGTAATCGATGCTCAGGAAGAAGTCATCGATCCGGCGGCTGTAATCCGTGAAAGCAAGGTCGCCGGTGAAGGCCACCGGGCCGTTCTGGCCGGACACATAACCAACCGTTACACTCACGGGATCCAGCTTGGTCTTGATCACCGCAGCCGAGAAGTCATCGTCGATGATCCACGAATCGAGCAGGGAAAGGGTCTGAATACCCACGATAGCCGTGCTCGGAGTCATCGGAATGTTGAACTCGACATAGGCGTTCTTCAGCTCGACGTTAACGGCATCGGCACCCACACGGCCGCCCGTGCTGTACTTGCTGTTGCCGGTGGTTCCGATCGGGCTCGGATCGCCCCAGTAGCTGTCGCCCATCTCCAGCTTGGTGACCACCTTGAGGTTCTGGCTGGCGATGAAGCTGAAATACAGCCTCAGACGGGTGTCGATGAGGTTGCGGTTGTCGTCGTAGTTCTTGCCGTCGGGAGCCAGGTACCACCCGAGTTCGTCCCTGTAAAGCTGGTCGCGGCCGTCCGTACCGTCGTACTTGTTGTCCTCGACCACCCACCGGGTCCGGAACTGACCGCCGTACTTGAATTCCACTGCAGCAAGAGCAGGCGCTGCAACCGCTACTACCAGCAGCAACGCCAGCAACATCGTAAGATGTTTTTTCATCTCTCTCCTCCTCAAAAGCTAGCTCTACTTTCTCCTCTTTCCTTTTTACCTACGCCCCTGAAAAATAGAATGCGCTGCGCCGACCCCACCTCCTTTCTTCACAGAGAAGGTTGATGATATGCCCCTTTTTCACTTTTGCGCTAATCTACAGCGGGCATCAAATAAATGTCAAGTTAAATCCTGTGTGACGGGCAATTTTTCATCAATAAAATTAGTGACACACCCCTGTGACACCCCCCACAATCCGCATGCGGTTCGAGCCCGTTTTCGACACCTGTTCTCCTGTTTCTTACCACCACTTGAAATATCATCATTATCTAATTTCATCGGTTTTTGCCATTCCCAAAATGCCGGTAATCCTGTAAGCTATTCGAGACTGAAAGGACTCAACAGTGCGATCAAACCTGAAACCGTCATCCATTGCACCCCCATTGTGAGGCAATACAGCAAGAGGAGATTTTTCCATGTTGCGCAGTAGATCAACCGTCATAATGATCGTTCTTGCCTTGTTCGCGGCCCCCCTGCTGATGAACACTCCCGCGTGCCTGGCGGCGCAGCCTGCCGGGGTTCCGGTCCGGGTGGCCATTCTGCCTTTCAGCATGCACACTCCTCCCGATCTCGCCTATCTGCAGAACGGGATCAGGGACATGCTGACATCAAGGCTCGCCTGGCAGGGTAAAGTCCAGGTCATCGACCGTTCGGCGACCGAACAGGCCGTAAAGGGAGCCAGGGGAGATGTGTCCCTGGGCGAAGCGGTCCGCATCGGCGGTGCACTCAAGGCCGACTACGTTCTTTTCGGGAGCCTTACCGCACTGGGACAGGCCATCAGCATAGATGCGAAGATGGCTCCCGTTTCCGGAACCGGCGAACCTCTTTCCCTTTACGCCCAGACCAGGTCCATGGATGAAGTCATTCCGCAGATCAACCAGTTCGCTCAGCAGATCAACCAGAAGGTCTTCGCGAGGCCCGACGAGTCCGCACGAACGGCCGCCGCCGAGGCTGAAGCTCTTTCCACGCGAAACCCTGAACTGCTCGTCCCGGGCACCATGGTGGCGGGAGACAGGATTTCCTACCTCAACCCGAACTTCATCGAGGTGACTCCCGAAGATTCCCTGCGCCAGTCCGGCCTGTGGCGGAGTCAAACCTTTCAGGGCGGCATCATCGCCATGGACATCGGTGACTTCACCGGAGACGGCAGGCAGGAAATCGTGACGGCGACCTTTAACAAGATCACCGTCTACCGCAAGGAAAACCAGGGCCTGAAAGTGATCGGGACCTTCAACGGAACCAATGTCGACCGTTTTCTCTGGGTGGTGGGCGCCGACACGAACCGCGACGGCAAGGACCGGATCTTCGTCACCAACCTGAAGAAGCTCAACACCACCCGTGCCGCTCAATCCGATTCGGCCCTTGGGGATCCGGGATACAATATCATCCTTTCCTCCTTCGTTTTGTCCCTGGAGGGAGGAAGACTCGAGCTGATCGCAGACAATATCCCCTACTTCCTGAACGCACTCCCCTTCGGCAAAAGGGGCAAGATCCTTCTCGGCCAGGCCAAGGGTTCCATCAACGAAGGCCCGTTCAAGGGCGACATCTATGAAATGCAGCTGCGCGGGACGAGCCTGGTACCCACGGTTTCACTGAACGTCCCCACTCGCTGCAATATCTTCAACTTTGCCCGGGCGGACATCAACAATGACAAGATGGAAGAGACCATCGTAATCGACAAGAGCAACAAGATGGTCATACTCAACTCAGCAGGCGAACTCATCTGGAGAGGCGACAGGATCTTTGCCGCGACGACCAACACCTTCGAAGGCAAGGTGGAAGACCGGCGCTTCAACCTTGTCGACCTCTACGCCATTCCGTCTCCCATTGTAGTGGCCGATATCAACAAGGACGGCATCCCGGAAATCATCGTGAACCGCAGCACCTCCAATGTGGACAAATTCCTTCCCGATTCCATGAAATCCTACGACAAGAGCGAGATCGTCTCCTTCTCCTGGGACCAGATGGGGCTCGTCGAAAACTGGAAAACGAGGGAAATCAGCGGAATGGTGACGGGGGTCCGGCTTGGAGACCTGAACGGGGACGGCACGACGGAACTCGTGGCCAGCCTGGTCCTGGCCAAAGACCTGCTCAAGCTGTGGGAGTCCAAGAGCACGATCTTCTCTTACGATCTTAATGTTTCTCCGAGTAAGACCGCCGCAAGGCAATAACCCGGCGGGAGCGGTCCGTGGCCGAAAATATCCACCCCGCCTGCGGTGAGCGGGGTGGATATTCCCGAAAACCCTTCAACGTCCCCTAAAGCCTGTAATCTCCCGCCACCTCCAGGATGTACTCCCGGTCCCTCTCTCCCTGCCGCACGGTGAATGTGCCGCTTCCTTCGATATCCGAGAGCTTGCCAAGCCCTTTGTAAATCTTCCACGTCCCGACGGTCAGTTTTGTAGCCGCATCCCGCTGTCCCTCGAAAACGCTGCAGATCGAACCATGCTGGAAGTTCGTGACCGCATAACCCTTCATCGGGCCGACTCCTCTTATCCGGTCATGAAAGGTAACGCTCCGCCGCGACACGAACTCCCCGGCAACGCCTACCTGGTATTCTATCGGCTCTCCGTCCATCTCGACGAGCATCAGGCAATGGTCGAACTGGTCATGAACGTAAAGCATTTCCCGCCTTGCCACCATGAGACGATATACTGCCTTTCTCTCCATCGGTACCTCCTTGCGCTTGGGAACCCCTGCTTTCACCCACCGTTCGGATCCTACGTACAACGCTTTCCGGTGCTGTCGGGCACCCCCCACCGAACCCTTTCGTACTCTGTCCCCGCTCTTTCCCATTCGGCGACAACGCCGCATGGAAAGCCCTCTCGAAAAACATGTACCCTGTTAGCACAACACCGCTCAGAATGCCAGCAACTCCACCATCGGTGAAAACTTCCACAATCTCTGTCTTGACAGTACGCACATATTTCGTTAACCTTTCAAGTCATAGCAGGTTAACAAGATTTGTACGTTGCTTCCGATACAGAACCCGGAATGGCTATGCCGGTCAGAGACCTCCAGAAGATCGTTTACGCATCGCTTATGGCCGCCCTTATTGCCGTCGGGGCTTACATCCATGTTCCTATCGGCCCGGTGCCCATCGTTTTGCAGAACCTGTTCGTTCTGCTTGCCGCCCTGCTTTTCGGCCCCCGGTGGGCACTGGCCAGCATGGGAATCTATCTGTTTGTGGGAGCGATGGGAATCCCAGTCTTTTCCGGAGGAAGGGGGGGA
>JABUEY010000093.1 GCA_013314815.1 Syntrophobacteraceae bacterium | reverse complement strand
GATAATGAGCCGAGGTTATCCTTCAACGCTGTATGGATGGGGATCTGGATGAAAACGGGGGATAATGGAACGAAAGTGAGGGATTCAGAGCCTTATACGTCCGAAGATCAGGGCGGCAATGACCAGGAGTACGAAAAGGTTCCAGTAATTGATGACGATGGAGAGAACGACATGTCTTCTGCCGGATCGAAAGCCCCTGCGTACCTCCTTCAGAGCGGCATGACTCATCATGGCGCCGGGAATCGAGGGGATAAGCGTAACCAGCCCCAGCACACCCAGCGTGAGACTCAATGCCGCGTAGGTGGATACCGGCTTTTCAGCAAGGTTTTCCGGCGGAATGCCCATCCGGGGTACGCGCCACAGACCGACGAAGTGCCCGAATGCATTCCCCAGAATGGTGAATATCCCGACCAGTACGGCACCTGCAAGGATGTACCCTGCACCCCACATGGCAATGTCGAGCACAAGGGGAGTCCTCCGAACGGCTTCCGTGGTCGAGCGGGCTTGCAGAAAGGAATAGATGAGCCAGGGAGTGAAGAGGAAAATCACCAGGGAAAGAGCAGCGGCGATTCCACAGACCTGTCCTCGATGCCTGATGTGGGAATAGGGAAAAAACTGTTTCTTCAACACATCGTTGCAGTGGAAAAGCCTTGAATTCTTGAAGCGTACCGGGTATGAGTCCCGGCCCTGCCTGCAGCGCGTGTTGAGCGTGATTCGCCCGGATACGACGGCTCGTATGGTTTCGTCGATACCCCGAGTCCTGAAGAAGATCCTCCCCTGTCCATCCAGGAATTCCCAAGCTTCGTCGGCCGGTTTGCATACATCCGTTTCCGCTTCGGAAGGTCTTCTCAAAAGGATTCCACAAACGGGGCATCTGCCCTCGGCGACCAGTCCGTCACGGCGAGTGGTCGCCATGTGCCCGCATCTCGGGCAGCGAATGAGAGAGGACGGCAATTTGCAAGTGCGCCCGTTCAACAGGAGGGAATTGCCCATGGCCGGAGGTTTCGAACCGTTGACATTGCGGTCCGGTTCGATGCGGCAGCAGGCTCCCGCCGACTGCAGGGCATTCCTGTACCTGACGGCGCTCGAGTAATCGAGTCCCCTCTTAATAATGACCCGCCTTCCCGTGAACAAGGCCCTGATTCTCGCTTCCTCGACGTTGAAAAGCAGCGCGAGCCTGGATATCACCGCGAGCGGATTCTGGTTTCTCCCTATCCTGCCTTCGAACGAGATGCGGAAGGCCGGCTGATCCATGAACGATTCTCCTGCGCTTTCCCTCCGTTTCATGCAAAAGTAGTTCTTTCCTGCCTTTCCGGGGGAGGCAATCTTATGAACGGGATTCCACCGCGACCGGCAGCACTCTGCGATGGCAGGCAGTTCCTGCTTTCTGAAAAAGCGGACACCCCGGAAGCAAAACAAGAAAACCTCTTCCCGACCCTAAGAAAATCGTCACGAAGGCCGTGAGACTCAAGGACAATTGTCGTTTGTTCCGGGAAATGTGTCTTGTGATCGTTCGTGCAATGTGGTTTGATTAGCCGCACGTTTCGGCGAGGGCGAATCGAGCGAACCAGAGAGCAGGAGGACAAGATGGCCAGGATTGGAGTGCTTCTTTCGGGATGTGGAGTATACGACGGGTCGGAAATCCATGAGGCGGTTCTGACATTGCTCGCACTGGACAGGGCGGGCGCCCGCATCGTCTGCATGGCCCCCGATATCGATCAATACCACGTGATCAACCATCTCACCCAGGAAGTCTCGAATGAGAAACGAAATGTGCTGGTCGAATCCGCCCGCATCGCCCGTGGTGAGATCAAGGACATCAGGGAGGTGAAGGCGGAGGATATCGACGGCTTGATCATTCCCGGCGGCTACGGCGCGGCCAAGAATCTCAGCGATTTTGCGTTCAAGGGTGCAGAAGCCACAGTGAACCCGGATGTCGGGCGACTGCTGTCGGAAATGGTTGCAGCGGGAAAGCCCGTGGGAGCCATTTGTATTGCTCCCGCCACCCTGACCAGGGCTCTTTCGGACAGGAAACCGGAAGTCACCATCGGGACGGACGAAGGCACCGCCGCTGTCATCGAGGCCATGGGCGGGCGCCACAAGGCCTGCTCCGTCGACATGATCCATGTCGATGCCCGCAACAGGATTGTATCCACGCCGGCTTACATGCTGGGCCCCGGCATCAAGGACGTGGCGGAAGGAATAGAAAAACTGGTGGCCAAGGTGATGGAACTGGCTGGATAGCTCCGCAAGGCTGCCGCCAGGATCCTCGACAGGCGGTCCTGCCATGGCCGAAGAATCGGTGGTTCCGGTGGTCTGCTGGCTTCACGTTCCCAACTCGGGGTGTCGTGCCTGCATATGATCCGGCGCCCCCCCGCCTGTCATCCTCTACACCTTACGTCCAGCCCGGCCTCATCTGCTGAAAGGCGGGCGGAAATCTGCTGCCCGCCTTGGTCGTGAAACAGGCCTGCGCGTGGGATGGTTCGAGGCAGGGAATGGAAGGATATCGTTCCCTGCCGTTTTTCCCCTCATCGACCCGCCTCTTCCTTTCTTCTTGTTTTCATTGTTTTTTTTCGAAGACCGGGAGATCACATGTCCGTGTTCGACCCTGTTGCAGACGGGCGGATTCGGCCATAGCTTATTTTCAGGACGCTCCGCGTTTGCTCCCATGGGGGCCATGGCGGAGGATCGAGAGCCGGCCATGTTGTGTGGAGCCTGAAAGGAGCGGAAATGGTGGAACCCAGGGAATTGGCTGATCGCCTGGAACAGGGTGTTGAACTTCCGGACGGGGAAGAAGAGCGGTTTGCCGGGTATGGAGTGATGGGCCTGCCCTTTAAGTCAGGGCATGTATTGTGCCTTCGCCGCTTCCCGGTCAGCTCGCTGGGAAAGGGATATAGTTCGGTGTGGCATCGGGATCCGGAGGGCCGATGGGTCTTCATTCAGGATGTCCAGCCGCAGATGGGCTGTTCACGGTATTTCGGCAGTGCTGTTGACAGGTCGATCGTGGGAGACATCCGCATCGCCTGGACGGGAGACCGCGAATTCATTGTGAGAGTCGAGGGAGACTATGTCGTCGAATGGACGGTGAGGCTGGATGAGACCATGAGCACCATGTTGATGAATGCTTTCGGCAGCATGGTTCCATCGTCGTGGTGGCGCAGTCCTCTTGTGCTCGGACTCATGGGGCGCGCGGGCGGATTTGTCCTCGGTGCCGGGCGTCTGAACCTCACCGGGCGAGTGCCCAACGGACAAAGATTCGTCGCCAACCCCAGGTATGTCTGGGTCATATCGGATTCCGAGGCTCGAGTGCAAGGGCGGGACCTGGGGCCTCCCGGACCCCTGGCCGTCCAGGCGAGGCTCGGTGATCTGTGGCTGCCCCTGCAGGGGAGGTTCTTTGCGGGCAATGCCTTCCTGGAAGCTTTCGATCCCGCAAGGCATCTGTCTGCGGTCTCCCGTGGGACGTAAGGGAATCCCGTACGATCTATGTGACGGGGAGGTCAGGTCATGCCTCTTTATGAGTACAGTTGTGAGAATTGCGGATACGTTTTCGAGGAACTGGTCCTGGGCGGAAAGGAAGCCTCGGCATGCCCCAGATGCGGTGGGCCGGTGCACAGAATGATGTCCACCTTCAGCTATGAAATGCCGGATGAAGTCTGTGGGAAGCTGCCGAAGGGCGAGCAGCGAGAGATCTTCACGGAATGCAGGCAGGGGGGAGATTCGTGTCCGCTTGCGGCTTCAAGTGTGCATGATGGTTTCCGCCAAAGGAGTTGAATTGTCGCCTGCCGTGTATTAGACAGGGACAGACAGGATCTGTGCCGGGGACGTGTGAATCGACTTCAACGGGGAGCAGCGTTATGGAACATGTCGTCATCGATGCTCACGCCCATTGCGGCAGGCAGGACGTTTATCCTCCGCAGGCCCTGGAGGATTACCTAACTCATGTCCGGGGCAGTGATATACGGGGTGCGGTCATGTTCGCTCCGGTGATGGAGATCTACGACCGGTGGGACTGCCACTTCGAAGACAACGCGGTGTGGAGGGAGAGGCGCGAGAGCGCCAACAGCTACCTCCTGAACGTGGCGAGTGCCGGTTTCGAGGTGATCCCTTTCTTCTTCATCTGGAACGATTTCGCCGTGGAGCAGCTGACCCCCCGGCACAAGGGGATAAAATGGCACCGGCATCCAGACGAACCCCGGTACAGGTATGACGACCCGCGGTGCTCGGCGGCTATCGATGAAATCCGCCGCCGCAACATGCCGGTTGTCCTCGAGGAGGAATGGGCGCTCACGCTGCGGTTCATCGACGAACTGGCTCCCGGAGTGAGGGTCGTCATACCTCATTGCGGCTTGCTGAACGGAGGGTATGAGAGTTTCTGCCGTGCCGGAATATGGGCCAGGCCCGGCATCTACACGGACACATCTCTTGTCCCCGGGGAAGTGGTTTCTCACTATGTCAAAAACTACGGGCATTCGAGGATCATGTTCGGGTCGGATTTCCCTTTCGGAGATCCAGAATCCGAACTTGCGAAAATACGCCGCCTCCGCTTTCCCGAAGACATCGAACGGGCTGTCACAGGTGTGAACGTGAGGTCGCTCCTGGCGGACAGCAACCTCTGATCGATGAAAGAGGCCATGGTCTCCGACGCGCCTTCCGTCATCCCCAGGCGGGGATACTTCTACGTGATTCTTGCGGCTCTGTTCTGGGCCGTATCTGGGTCGTCCGGCAAGTTCCTTTTCAAAGGAGGAGTGACTCCCATGGAGCTCGTCCAGATGCGAGTCACTCTCTCGGCCGCCGTGCTGTTCGTTTACCTGCTGCTGACCAACCGCGCCTGCCTGGTGATCTCGCGGCGGGACATCCTGTATTTCGGAGTGCTGGGCACCGTCGGGATGGCGATGGTCCAGTTCACGTATTTCTACAGCATCAGCAAGATCCATGTGGCGGCAGCCATCCTTCTGCAGTATCTTGCCCCGGCCTTCATCGCGCTGCACGCTGTCCTTATCGCTCGCGAACGCCTTGCACGGGCGACCGTTCTTGCAGTGGCAGGGTCGCTGGCTGGATGCTACCTGGTGGTGGGAGCCTACAACCTGAACGTGGTCGCCATGAACTGGAAGGGAATTGCTGCCGGGATAGCAGCGGGGCTTTCCTTTGCCTGGTATGCCGTTCACGGAGAGAGGGGGATGAGGCGATATCATCCGTGGACCGTCGTCTTTTATGCTCTTCTTTTCGCCGCCCTTTTCTGGAACATCGCCCTGCCTCCTTTTCAAGCCTTCCGGCGTCCGTACTCCCCCGTCCAGTGGACATGGATACTCTATATCGCAGTGCTGGGAACCGTCGTTCCCTATGGCCTCTATTCCTTGGGGATCAATCTCATACGTTCCACTCGAGCCAGCATTACGGCAACTCTGGAACCCATCACCGCCGCACTGATCTCCTTTCTTTTCCTTGGAGAAACCCTGGAACCCCTCCAGGTGCTTGGAGGGGCCGTCGTCATCGCGTCGGTGATCGTTCTGCAGACAAGAAGGGAGTACGACGAGAACACCCCTGCGGTCATAAGGAGCAGAGCGGCGGCGAGCGGGGGGGACTTGCCAGGGCGGGAAGAACGGAAGGTGGGGTAGACGGAGGATTGTGAACAAGGGTGCTTTCATGCACCGCCCGGAAGACTCGCAGGGGGGCATCGAGTTGTGCAAAGCCTCTGCGTTTCCGTTCGAGAACGATTGCTTTTTTAGTAATGATTCTGGTGGCTTATCTGGAACGAAGCCTGCGCAAAAGGGCGTACTGTGCGCCTCAGACTTTGCAAAAAAATTAACTCAAAACTTTTCAACCTCTTGCATAAGGCCGGGAGCAAGTTGTGATAAAAAGTACTTGACTTTTTGGTCAAACTGTCTTTTTCTGGCGTTACGCGCGAACCCACGTTTTCTTGTCAGACCCAACTTCACAACAGCTATCCAGGAGACTAGAGGGATGATGTCCGACCAAACAGCAGTAGCTCAAGTACAACCTGTTCGAACCGAGGCCTATTTGGATTTTCTCCAAATGCTATCCGGAGTCGCGCTCGTCATGTTCATGTGGGCACATATGATTCTGGTAGCGAGCGTTAACCTTGACCTTGGAGGGGGGCGTGTGATGAATTGGATCGCCCATTTCTTTGAGGCCACCTATATGGCTCAAATCGGCGGTCCGATGATTGCGCTGGTGATGCTGGCTCATTTTGTGCTAGCGGCGCGCAAGCTTCCTTTCAAGGCGCGTGAGCAGAAGGAGATGTGGCGGCACAGTGTGCGGCTGAATCATCTCGATACATGGTTATGGGTCATTCAAGCTGTTACGGCCTTCATTATTCTGATCATGGGATGTATCCACATGTGGACGGTCCTGACGGACCTGCCGATCACGGCACAGAAGAGCGGTGCACGCATCCAGGGGGGATGGTGGATGCTTTTCTACATCTTCCTGCTGCCCATGATTGAGTTGCATGTGGGGATCGGCGCCTATCGCATCGGAGTCAAGTGGGGATGGATCAAGCGGTCCAACCGCCAGTTCTTCCACGGGTTGGAAAACAAGATCACGTTGATTTTCATAACCATTGGTGTGATCACTCTGTTCACTTTCTATGTTCTTGTCAAACCTATGTAAGGAGCCCAAATTGGATACCTTTTATACCGATCTATTGTGCGTCGGAGCGGGCTTGGCGGGCGAGCGAGTGGCGGTGGCTGCGGCTTCTCAGGGCTTCGAAACCATCTGCCTCAGCATTGTACCACCGAGACGTTCCCATTCTTCGGCTGCCCAGGGCGGCATGCAGGCTTCGCTTGGACACTGCTGTATGGGCGAAGGCGATTGCCCGGATGTTCACTTCGCTGACACGGTCAAGGGTTCTGACTGGGGATGCGACCAGGAAGTGGCCCGCATGTTTGCCGAGACTGCTCCCATCGCCGTTCGCGAAATGGCGTTCTGGGGCATTCCTTGGAACCGTGTCGTCGCCGGCAAGGGCACTTACTACAAGGGCGGCAAGGAATATGAGAAGATAGAGAAGAAGGAAAAGGAAGGTCTCATCACCGCGCGTGACTTCGGTGGAACCGCCAAGTGGAGAACCTGCTACACTTCCGACGGAACGGGGCATACCCTTCTGTTCACCATGGACAACGAGGTGGTGAGACTGGGTGTGACGGTCCACGACAGGGTGGAAGCCATAGCACTCATCCACGACGGGGAAACCTGCATGGGGGTGGTCGCCCGCTGCCTGAAGACGGGCAAGTTGAGGAACTACCTGGCCAAGGCCACTCTGATCGCAACCGGCGGCTACGGACGCATCTACAGGGAAACGACGAATGCGGTCATCAACGACGGCAGCGGAGCCATCATTGCTCTGGATACGGGCATTGTTCCCATAGGGAATCCCGAGGCCGTGCAGTTCCATCCCACCGGCATCGTTCCCACCAACATTCTGGTGACGGAAGGCTGCCGCGGGGACGGTGGTACCCTGAAGGACGTGAACGGCGAGAGATTCATGCATATCTATGAACCGGGCAAGCAGGAACTTGCTTCCCGGGACGTCGTCTCCCGCTGGATGACTCATCATATCCGCCTGGGCAAGGGTGTACCGAGCCCCTACGGGCCTCACCTGTGGCTCGATATCCGGCACCTCGGCGAAAAGCACATCAAGACGAAACTCCGGGAAGTCGAGGAGATCTGCAACGAGTTCCTGGGAGTGGATCCCATTACCCAGATGATTCCCGTACGGCCGGCTCAGCACTACAGCATGGGTGGAGTCCGCACCAACAAGGACGGCGCGGCTTACGGGCTGAAAGGGCTCTTCTCGGCAGGTGAAGCTGCATGCTGGGATATGCATGGATTCAACCGCCTGGGCGGCAATTCGCTGGCCGAGACCATCGTGGCAGGGAAGATCGTCGGCGAAAAGATCGCCGAATTCCTGCAGGGCTACGAAGTCGATTTCAAGACGGCTGTAGTGAAGGATGCGGTGAAGAAGCAAGAAGAGCGCATCGACCGGATCATCAAGGGCGCGGACGGCAAGGAAAACGTGTACGAAGTGCGCAACGCCATGCAGGATCAGCTGATGGATTACGTGGGAATTTTCCGCAATGGCGAAGACCTTAAGAAGGCTGTCGACAACCTGCAGGTGATCTACGAAAGGTCGCAGAAAGTCGGGCTCAGATCCTACTCCCTCGGCGCCAATCCCGAACTTGCGCTGGCTCTGAAGATCAGGGGAATGGTCCGCATGGCCCTGTGTGTCGCCTACGCCGCATTGCAGCGTACGGAAAGCCGGGGAGCTCATGCCCGCGAAGACTATCCGGAACGCAACGACCGCGACTGGCTGAAGCGTACTCTGGCCACGTGGAAGGAAGGGGATTCCCTGCCGACCCTGGAATACGAGAAGCCTTCGAAAGTCTGGGAAATCCCGCCCGGCGAAAGAGGCTACGGCGTTGCCAAGATCATCTGCACTGAGGATCCCGAGGTTTGCGGAGAGAAAAAACCGGAAACCAACTAACGAGAGGTGCTTTAAATGGGAAGACCATTAAAATTTAACATATTCAGATACAATCCCGAGGATCCTGCGTCTGTGCCTCACATGGAGAGTTTTCACCTGGAGGAAACAGACGCGATGACCCTGTACATCGCCCTGAACCGCATCAGGGAAGAGCAGGATCCCACCCTGATGTTCGATTTCATGTGTCGAGCCGGAATCTGCGGTTCCTGCGCGATGATGATCAACGGAAGACCCGACCTTGCCTGCCATACCAAGACGAAGGCTCTTCCGGCTGAAATCAACCTGATGCCTCTGCCCGTCTTCAAGCTGATCGGCGATCTGTCCGTGGACACCGGTACCTGGTTCCGCAATATGAACGAAAGAGTACGGTCGTATATTCATACGGACAAGGTTTTCGATCCGAATGCCGACGAAGAGCGGATGTCCAACGAACTGGCCGACGAGATCTACGAACTCGAGCGCTGCATAGAATGCGGCTGCTGCGTGGCTGCCTGTGGTAAGGCCAACATGGTGCCCAATTTCATGGGAGCCACGGCGTTCAACCGGGTGGCGAGATTCATGATGGATCCCCGCGACCAGAGAAAGACGGACGATTATTTCGAGATCGTGGCCACCGACGACGGTATCTTCGGATGCCTGGGACTTCTGGGCTGCGAGGACGTCTGCCCGAAGGACATCCCGCTGCAGGATCAGTTGGGTATGCTTCGGCGAAAGATGGGCTGGGCATCCGTCAGGCACCTGTTCGACAAGATCTTGCCCGGTGGGGATGCGAAAAAGAAATAGAACGGGGATCCCGGTTTGAGGGCGAAATCGAGGAAGGTCGGCGGAGGGTATCCCGCCGGCAACCTCGATCCCGGTGCCCCTCCTCGGGATAGCTTTTCAGAAGTTGGTTTTTGTGCGTATGAAACCGCAGGCGAAGGAGCTCCTGTCCTTCGCCTGCGTTGCTTTCAACCCCCGCTTTTCTTTCCTCTCCGAGGGATTGCCGCAGGGGATCGCCTGGCACGCAAAAGATAGTTTCACCAATCGTCGTGTGTCCGGGATCGATTGGCACGTACAACCAAGGTCAGTCCTCGAACCTCCACCACTGTAACTGTATCGCCCCTCTCGACAGGCGGTTCACCGGATTCGAGCTGAGCCCGCCACTGTTCCCCGTCGACAAACACGTATCCCTCCGGGTCCAGGCGTCCGCACGCAATGCCGTTCTTCCCTGCCATGTGCTGGGAGTCGTCTGAAGGGGAATCGTCGTAAGCCTTCCACACGAAGGGAAAGAGAACGATGTCTTTGACGACCGCCAGGGCCAGGATTCCCCAGAAGACCAGACGGGGCAGGCTGATCCAGGTCTCCACCAGGAGCAGGACACATACGAGCACCATGATTTCCGGTACCTGGAACAGGGCATATCTCAGGATGACTCGGCCCGTCCACCGTTGTTCTTTCAACGAATCTCTGCTGCCGGCTTCCATCATTTCCCGGGATTCCTCCCTGCGCAATTCGAAAAGCCTGTGGCGGGTTGTTCACCAGGATCGAAAACCCCCGCTTCTCTTTCTTTACCCCGGTTGAGGAAATTTTGGGAGCATAACCGACAGATCGTGCGTTTTTTCATTGAACGATGCGATCTATGCCCGCACCACCGTCATCCCCGCATCAATGTCACTGAAAATCACCATTGGGGCGAGTGTTGCGACCTCGATGGCAAATGGATGATCAAGACCAACATACACTTTTCTGCCGAGAGGGTGGCCTTCGAGCACAAGGAATTCTGGCAAGTGGAACATGCCTTCCGGGACATCAAGTCCAGCTTGGACACAAGACCTGCTTTCAGTCAGCGAGATGAGGCCATACGGGGACATGATTTTTACAGCTTGCTTGTGCCGGTCTGGAGAAAAGATCTGTGCCGCAGGCTCGATGCCGCAGGCCATGCCTTCGAGTGCTCCGACATCGAGCAAGACCTCGAAGCCTTGCAGGAGACGACCATCGAGGACAACGGCAAGCGCCTCGCCATCCGCAATCAATGCCTCGCAACCTGCGGCAAGGTGTTTCAGGCAGTGAGAGTGACGATCCCGTCCACCATCCGCAAACGCTAACCTCTGTCGAATGACTCAACCCAGGTAGTGCCAAGATATCATCTTGTAATGGTAACTATTGGTTATTAAAACCTAATTTTAGTTGATGAGTATTGTTGAGCGTCGATGATTGGCAATGGAGGCAACTTAGTTGTATGAATAGCAACTTTTGGCTTTACAAGCCTGTGAATTTGTCATAGTACTTATTTCATTGGATCAATTGTATCGATGTACACATCGGGGAACGTTTTCTTTTCCGTTTTCACCGCTGCAATTTAGCAATATCGATGTGTTCGACAGCTTCTGTCGGAACAAGAGCCTGATGTCGAAAAATCCGAGGAAGAATATCGATTACCGTGCCCTCTGGGAGCATCCGGAGCTGATGATCAAGGCGCCAGCATTACGCGTCATGGTTCGGGCAGCAGCCCGGGAAAGGTTTCTTAAGGCTCAGAACGATCCGACGCTGCTCGACATCTCCTGCACCCATAAAAGCGAACTCATCAAGGTTCCCGATGGGCAGGAGAAGATTGCACTCATTGGGCAGATCCCGCAAGAGTCGCTCTCTTTCCGGAGCCTCAAGGCCAGGTTGTCTTTGGGCAACACAAGATCATTCCGGTGTCTGAGGTCGAGATCACCCGTGAAGGCTATAAGCGGTCTGGGCAAAGCACTTGAGAGGCATCTTTTGCCAGACATCGGGATCGACACAGATAAACTTGCCCGCCTGGGCGAAGAGAGAAAGGCGCACGTCTACAGATTCATCCGGCAAACGCGTGCCCGGACAGTTGTCGCACAAAGGTGGAATGCACCCGCAACAGCATCGTTCCCGCGACAACCTCGTTTACTCAGCTTTGTCAGTCTCGCAGCAGTGTCATTGCCTCCACATCGTACTTGCCTCCACGTCGTCATTCCCGCGAAGCGCGGGAATCCAGGAAAAGTAACCGTGCATGGCGAAACAGTCTCAGGAAATGGGAAAGAACCTGGAAGACACGATGGATAAAGCAGGGCGATACCGGGTGGAGAATACGGCAAGATCTTTGCTTAAAGTGGATTCCCGCCTTCGACAGAATGTGTAATATTCGCGGAAATGACCTCTCGATGCCAACGACGTTTTTCGCGAATGGCACCGCATGCGCGAAAAGCACCGGAGGTACTCGTTTTCCGGATGAACCCGTCTACAAACGGGCGCTTCAGGTGAGAAACAAGATGAAGCGTCTAATGCACTGGTACGATGAACTGCTGAATCATCCGGCCGATCAGGAAGGCAAGGACGCAACCGGGCGGAGCCGGCCGTGAGTCCTGTCCGGGAACACTTGGGACGTACCAGGAGTAGAATGATATTCCTGCAAAGGTTCTTGGCCGCTGAGGTTCGTGCAGCGTGAAGACGCTGTGCACAGGAAGACTGTCCACCATATCTTTACCCATTGACCAATGGTCAGTTTGTCCCCGAAATTCGGTGCTTTCGAAATCGCAAAGCGCTGAACGGTCTGCAGGGACCCCCTCGAGAATCGAGATGAAGGAGATTGTCCATGTCTGCGAGAAGCGTACATAGAGCCTTGTCGATGAGTGTCATTTCGTGTATCGCCGTCGTCTTGTGGATTGCCGGTCTTTATTGTCCAACCGCCTTCGGCAGCGAGAAAGTCGTTCCTGAGATCCGCCATATGAAGAGCGGGCATGACAGAAAGGCGCAACCCCCCAGATCCGGGGATGAACAATTGAACAGTGATTTTGTCGTCATCAAGTACGACAATGCCGGGAAGCGCCAGTGGCTGAAAAGGTACGACGGCCCGGGCAGGGGCGATGACTGGATCACCGCATCGGCCGTGGATGGAAAAGGCAACATCTATGTCACGGGTGCCAGTTGGGGCGGAGAGAATATCGGGTATGAATATGCCACGATCAAGTATGACGGAACAGGAAAGCGACTCTGGGTAAGAAGACATGCTGGCGGGATCCCCAATGCGATTGGTCTCGACGAAAAGAGGAACGTGTATGTCGGGGGAGAGAGGGGAGTCGTAAAATACAACAGTGCTGGGAAATTACAGTGGTCCATACCGTGTGAAGCTCAAATGATGACAGTGCACAAGAATGGTGCTGTATCCATTGCATATGGCGAATACGACGAGGAAAATTACACTGAATTTTCAATATTGAGGCATTACGATAATGAAGGTGTCTATCAATGGGAAATCAAATGGGGAGACGAATGTTTATTTGGCACTTCGCCTACAGCCATTGCTTCAGATAGTGAAGGAAATATTTATATTGCTGAATATACGTATGATGATTGCGATTGGTATTGGGGATTCGCTTTTGTTACCAAATACGCTTCTGAAAACAAAAAGATGAAGTGGTCAGCCTCTTGTGGAAGTTGGATTAGCGACATCGAGATCGATAAAGATTTCAATGTATATATTACAGGGCAAGAGATCTATACAATGGATGATGAAAGCATTGTGCAAAGTGAAGATTTTTCAACATACGGAACTTGGAAACTAGACAAGAACGGAAATAGGCTGTGGGAAAGATACAGCAAGATTAAAGATATTGGACTATGGGATATTGCAACAGACATTTCTATAGACAATTCAGGAAATGTTTTGGTTTCAGGAATAAACCAAGGTTATAATGAAAAATACAATTATAAAACTATTAAATATAATAGTAACGGAGATTGGCAATGGTCCAGAACTTATGAAACTATAGGTGAAAGTTATGTAGATGCTATGGAACTGGATCAAAAAGGGAATGTTTTTATAGCAGGAACAACCGCTGGTGGTGAATTAGTTGGAGATAGATTTTTGACTGTTAATTATGATATCGATGGAAATGAACAGTGGGTTGATATTTACAAGGATACCAAAACGAAAAGAACTGATGTTGCGAAAGATTTAAAGATGGATAACCGAGGCAATGTATTTGTGTCTGGATACAGCATTGTCAGACATAAGAGAAAATAAACCATAGAATTTGTAAAACCAATAAGTGATGAATATCTAGGATACAGAAACTCATTTCTGGATCCACTTAATCTTTAGACGTGAGATCTATTTTGGAAGGAAAGAGCAATGAAAGCTGTTTTCCGGTTAATCCGCCTGGTAGGGTTGTCAGTGACATTCCTGTTTGTCCTGACCGCTGCGCTGCCTCATGCTTCCCAAGCCTACCGCTTGCCCGACACCGGCCAACACAAATGTTACAACAGCATGCGGAGATTTCCATGTCCCGATCCGGGTGAACCCTATTACGGACAGGACGCTCACTACCAGGGGCCTCGACCTGCTTACCGCGATAACGGTAATGGCACAGTGACCGATCTGAATACGGGACTTGTATGGCAGCAGGGAGATGATCAGAACGGTACACATTTCCATTCCTCCTATTACACCTGGCGGGAAGCTATGGACTATTGCGGGGCGCTTGATCTGGCTGGCTACAAAGATTGGCGGCTTCCAGGCTTGATGGAATTGGAATCCCTTGTTCACTACGGAAGGAGAGACCCGGCCGTCAACACGAAGGTTTTTCCGGGGTGCCGCTCAGATGGTTATTGGTCAAGCAACAGAGACGAGATTTACCCGGAATTCGGATGGATCGTGAGCTTCTGGGCCGGTCACAGTTTTGTGTCGTATACAACCGGAGGCAGATATGTTCGGTGTGTGCGCGGTGGATCTTGAGTCGTGTTCTGGAACCATCGAGACATGAGAAGGCAAGAGATATCCGGTGCATCTTCTCTTGTGGGGATGCACCGGCAAGGCGCGTGCATTTTGAAATTCGAGGAATGATGATGTTGACTGCAGACCGTTAGATTCTTTTACCGCGCAGAAATTACAAAATGGGAGTGTCTTGAAGACCCATGGCGAACTTTTCCCGAGTGCCAGGCAACACGTCTGGTTGTGAAAAGGATGGATCATGAATGATAGGAAGAGGAAATTGTGCACAGTCTTTTTTGTCTTGACCTTTCTACTCGCAAGCGTTGCGCAAGCTGAATGGTTGGACAACGGCAACGGCACGCTGGTCGACACTCGAACCGGTCTGGTTTGGCAGCAGATCGACGACGGAACATCACGCACATGGAAGAACGCTCTCGCATACTGTGAGGACCTCAGTTTGGCAGGAAAAAGTGATTGGCGGCTGCCCAATGTAAGAGAACTCAGAAGCATCGTAGATTATGGCAAATACGATCCCGCCTGTGCACTTCCGCTTGTATGCCATTCGAAAAACTATTGGTCGAGCACTACTGACGTCACTGATCCGTTTGAGGCATGGATCGTCGACTTCGGCAGCGGTTATGTGGGCTGCGTGAGAAAGACAGACCAGTACGAGCTCGGTGTTGTCAGGTGCGTACGCAGCCCCACTCAGTGCGCCGCAAAGGTATTGCTGAAATCCGAGCAGAAGGCAAAGGTTCCGGGAACTGATTCAACTTCGCTTGAACTCTTGCGTGTATTTCGGGACAAGGTGCTGCAGGAATTTGAACAAGGTAGGGAGCTTATTACCCTATATTCTCTGCATTCAGAGGAAGCTCTAGAAATTATGAAAATAAATCCGGGCCTGAAGCGTAAGACAAAAAACCTGATCATAAAGACCCTGCCCGCCGTGGCAAAATCCTGTATAAACGGAGGAAGGCTCAGCCTGGATCCAGCCACCTTCAAGAAAGCAAAGCTGCTCATCCACGAATACGAGATCCATGCAAATGAAAACTTTCGCGGTGCGTTGAAGGAACTCAGACGATTTCTCAACGAGAATGCGGTCAAGGTCGGATCGGGTGAGGTGCAGATCGATTTTCCCAAAGAGCCGTCCGGGTTGTAAAATCTCTTGTTCCTGGATGTTCCGTTCGACGGAGCGCTCCAAACGGCTGGCGCTGTCGGGAGCAGCAGTAATCTGACTTTGGTTTGGAACGGGAAGACGGGAGAACCCTTTCGCGCACCGATTGCGTCATTCCAACCTTGTGTCCAAGTATCAGGGTGCGGCACAGCCGGATCATTTCGAACAGCTTTTCCCTCCGGCTGCTTCTCAATCTCTTTGAAAATGGAGACAACCTCGGGTACACTGATTTCGATTTTCATGGCGCTTTTCCTTTCTTTGATGGTTTCTTCGTTGAAATCACGTTTAAAGGAAAAGCGCTTTTTTTTGCGACCTTTTTCAGGGCCTTAAGAATTTACACGAAAAATTTTACCTGCCTCTGAGCGTTGCCTGGTTCCAGCATTGATGGAGGAGATGAACTCATGGACATGTGGAAATTCTTCGATATCACCCATCGGGAGCACATCCTCTGCAATCCGACGAGTCTCGAGAAAATTGAACAACTGATCACGCTCCTGC
>JABUEY010000092.1 GCA_013314815.1 Syntrophobacteraceae bacterium | reverse complement strand
AAGCATCTTGCAGACTTCTCCTCGCCTGCCGGTGGTTGGATTTGGCAATCAACCAACTCGCCCTTGGGCATCTGGTGGATAGCCGTCGCGCCAACTCGAATGTTATAAATCGATACGACACGGTCTCGAAGGCGAAAATCCAGGAAAAGCAACCGTGCATGGCGAAAAAGTTTCAGGAAATGGAAAACTTTGCGTAAAAAGCGCCGGTGCCCGTTTGCGGGATGAACCTTCTTTTTTGGGTCTCATATGTTCTTGGATGAAGCCAAGCCTTTGAATGCGCAAAGAGTGGAATACCGGGTGCTGTCATCCATCCGATTCAGACCGGATGCCCGAGAAGCCCATGCAGCCGGCCGTGTGCCTTTCGGTCGATTAGCTTGACAATACGCATTTTTTGTTGCTAACTGATGATGGATCGTAGAGAAGCCTCCTGGCGGTCCGGGGCTTCGACCCTTCCAAGGAGTCATGCGAGGTGGCGTCCTGTATCATGAAAAGATGATGACGACTCATGAATGCGCCGTTTCATCGATGTTGCAAAGACGGATCGTTGTGTCCACGCCGGGCAGGATGCAAATCCTTCCGGATTTTTTCCGAACGGGTGTTGATGAAACCGGCCGAGTGATGATATATACTTATGTATCTTTTCAGGAAAAGCATCCTGTAGTCAAAACATAAGGTGATGAAGTTCACCTGAACTGCCCGGAACGTTTGAAGGGATAATGACTTCTACATCCGCTGCTGGAGTAGAAGTTTTTTTTTGGCCGAACCCGGTTGCCCCTTTCATCGAGTCCGGAGAGCGTTCCCTTCGGAGGCCGGGGCGGCATGTAAACCATCGTGAACCTTCGGAGGTTTGTTATGCTTGATTATGCCCATGTGCGCGACAACTTGTTCGGTTTTGTCGACAGGCTCCAGGTAACCGTGCGCGAGGAAACCGCACGGTCTCTTCATGAGATCCGGGAAAAGCTGCAGGAGGAGATTTTCAACCTGGTCATCCTCGGCCAGTTCAAGAGGGGCAAATCCACCTTCATCAACTCGCTGCTCGGCGACAACATCCTGCCCACGGCTATCGTGCCTCTGACGTCCGTCGTCACCATATTGCGCTACGGGCCGGAACTGAAGATCGAAGTCCGGTACCTGGATGAACGCAGGGAAACCGTCCGTCTTGAAAGCCTTGCCGACTATATCACCGAACGCGGCAACCCGCAGAACCGGAAGGCCGTCAAGGAAGTTACCGTCTACTATCCTTCGGACTACCTCAAAGGAGGAGTCCGCATTATAGATACTCCGGGCGTGGGTTCCGTCTACCGGCACAACACCGACGTGGCCTACAGCTACCTGCCTTACGTAGACGCCGGAATATTCATCGTGTCCGTCGATCCGCCCCTGTCGGAAAGCGAACATCGCTTTCTCACGGACATCCAGGGTTACGTGGACAAGCTCTTCTTCGTTTTGAACAAGATCGACCAGGTGAGCCGGGAAGACCAGCAGGAATCCCTCCAGTTTACAGCACGCATCCTGGAAAAGGACCTGGGCACGGGCAGGGTGAAGATGTACCCTCTTTCGGCCAGGTGGGCTCTCGAGGGCAAGAAATCCAAGGACGAAGCCATGCTGGAACAGAGCCGGCTACCGGAGTTTGAACGCCGCCTCCAGGAATTCCTCGTCCACGAGAAGGGGATCGTCTTCCTCAAGGCCGTGATCAACAACCTGCTCAAGGTCATCTCCGATGAAACCATATCCTTCCAGCTCGAACAGGAAGCCGTCAAGCTCCCCGTGCAGGAACTCACCAGGAAGATCTCCCGCTTCGAAGAGGAGATGAAGATCATCCAGAAAGACCGGGAACAGAACCAGTTCCTGCTGAAGGGATACCTGAACAAGATCATTTCGCAGCTGGACGACGAAATCAGCCTGTTTAAGAAGGAAAAGCTGCCCGTTCTGCAACAGCAACTCGAGGAGGAATACAATCGGCGGATCGAGCGGGGGGGAGGTGACCTGCGAGGCGAACTCGAGCAGTTCGTGTTCGACGCAATCCGGCAAACCTTCAATGCCTGGCGGCAGCAGCAGACCGAAAAGATTTCTTCCCGGCTGGAAGAAGCTCACCAGGACTTTGCGCAGAAAACCAACGAAACCATAGAACGCATTCTCCTGCTTACCAGCGATATTTTCGAGCTCAAGCTCAAACCCTTCACCTCGGTGGAAAAGCTCAGCAAGAAAAGCGACTTCTACTTCATGCTGAAGGACGACCCGGTGGGACTCGAGCTGATTCAGCTTGCCGCAAGATCCGCGCTTCCGCGGTTTCTCGCCAAAAAGATGATCCTGAAGAATATGAAGGATTCGGTAGCGGAACTCGTGGACCGCCACTGCGGGAGGGTGCGCTACGACCTGGTGAATCGCCTGAACCAGACTGTCCGGGAATTCCAGAAGGCACTCAACGAAAAGATCGATCTGACCCTCGATGGGATACGCGTCTCCTTTCAGAAAGCCCTGGCCATGAACCAGAGCAGCAAGGCCGACGTGGAGAAGAACCTCGGCGACCTGTCGTCCAGGCTCGGTTCCATCTCCTCGCTGCGCGACGAACTGACGGCGTTCAGCGCTGAACTGAACGGAGACCTCTCCGCCGCGAAGGCTTCAGGAACCGCATAAGGGCATTTTCCGGTTTCCGCCCTGCCCGGGATTGTCGAGGCTGCCTGGAGGGACTGCTAGAGAAGCGGGTCAGAGCTTCACCACGCGCACGTCGCAGAGGGCTCTGCCGAGGAAGCGTTCGCCAATGCCTTGGAAGCGAAGAGGCACATCGGTCACATAGTAACGGTATTCGGGGGGCTGGCGCCTGGGGTTCCACAGGCCCGTTTCCTGGAGTACCTGTGCGGTCTGCTCCGCCATGGCTTCGGCGGAATCCACGAGGGTTATGCCTTCGCCCGCCACATCCTGGAGGAGCGGCTTCAGGAGCGGGTAGTGGGTGCAGCCGAGGACCAGGGTGTCGATGTTGCGGCACAGGACCGGGCGGAGGTATTCCCGGGCGGTAAGTTCAGTCACGGGATGATCCAGCCAGCCTTCCTCCACCAGCGGGACAAAAAGGGCGCACGCCCGGGAAAAGATGCGAATATCCGGGTCGTACTGGTGGATGGCCCTGGCGTAGGCGTTGCTGTTGATGGTCGCGGGAGTCCCGATGACGCCGACGTATTTGACCTTTGTGACCGATACGGCACTGCTTGCCCCGGCATCGATGACATCCAGCACCGGGACAGGGGACATCCCGGCTATGGCCTGGCGGGCAACAGCCGCCATGGTATTGCACGCGACGATGAGCAGCTTGACCTGCTGGTGAAGCAAGAAGTCGGTGATTTCCCGGGCGAAATGAGTGATTGTCTCGACGGATTTCACTCCATAGGGCACCCGCGCCGTATCTCCAAAGTAGACGATATTTTCGAACGGCAACCTCTCCATCAGGGCTTTCACCACGGTGAGTCCCCCCACCCCTGAATCGAAGACGCCGATCGCATTGGTTGAATCTGGTTTCATGGAAACGGCTGAACCGAACCTCCCGACTTCGAATTGAGAACGGTATTAATCCCCCCGTCTGCTGAAGATTGCGCAGAAAACACTGGCAAATACATCATAGCAGTTTTACATTGGATTAGCACTCGTTTCTTCCTGTACCGGGTGCGATCCCGACTGTCCGACGACATTCCCGGGATCACAGGATTCCGCTTTGTGACATGATTCCTGCAGTACGCGAGGGCCTATAGATCCTCATGGAAAGTCTTGTCGATCACGTAACGCTATCGAGGCTTCAGTTCGCCCTGACGGCTCACTTCCACATCTTGTGGCCCGTGCTGTCCATTGGGTTGAGCCTCTTTCTGGTAGTCATGGAAGCCTTGTGGCTCAAGACCGGCAATATTGTCTACTATCGCCATTGCCGCTTCTGGAGCAGGTTGTTTCTGGTCAATTTCACCGTAGGCGTGGTGAGCGGCATTCCCATGGAATTCCAGTTCGGCACCAACTGGGCTCCCTTCTCCGTTGCGGGAGGCGATTTCTTCGGGCATATGCTCGGGTTCGAGGCCGCCATGGCATTCATGCTCGAAGCCACCTTTCTCGGGATCATGGCCTTCGGATGGAACCGGGTCTCCCCCCGCGTTCATTTCTTCTCCACGTGCATGGTGGCCCTGGGTTCCTCCCTGTCCGCCTTCTGGATCATGGTGGCCAATTCCTGGATGCACACCCCGACGGGCGGAGTCTTCATCGACGGCCGCTTTGTGATCACCGACAAGCTGGCCGCCATATTCAACCCTGACATGCCCTGGGGTGTCTCGCACATGTGGCTGGCCTGCATCGAAATATCCGTCTTCGTGGTGGGGGGGCTCAGCGCCTGGTACATCCTCAAGGGCCGGCACGTCGATTTCTTCCTCAAGTCATTCAAAATCGCGGTCATTGCGGCCATTGTGGTCACCCCCCTGCAGATTCTCGTGGGTGACGGTTCCGGTACCGCCGTCTATGAACACCAGCCCGCCAAGCTCGCAGCCATCGAAGCACACTGGGAAACCAACCCGCCCGGCGAAGGAGCTCCGTGGAAGATCATCGCCTGGCCCAACAAGGCAAGGCAGGACAACGACTGGGCCATCGAAATCCCCTATGCACTGAGCCTGATCACCACCAAGTCTCCAACAGGTCCCGTGAGGGGACTCAGGGAGTTTCCCGTCGAAGACCAGCCCCCCGTGCTCCTGCCGTTCTATGCCTTTCGCATCATGATGGCCGTCGGATTCCTCCTCTTTTTCCTCATGCTCTGGACCGCGTGGACCTGGTACCGGGGAGGACTCGACGCCGACCGGATCATGGATCGCAAAAGGCTGCTCCATGCCTGGATAGCCGCCGTGCCACTGAGCTACATCGGAATGGAAACGGGGTGGATCACCCGGGAAGTAGGAAGGCAGCCGTGGATTCTTTACAACATGCTGCGCACAACGGATGCGGCAACGAATATGCCCGCCAGTGCCGTGGGCGGTTCCCTGCTCACTTTTGCGGTTCTTTACCCGTTGCTTTTCGTCTTGTTTGTGTATTTTGCAAAGCGCATCATTGCCGCGGGACCGGCCGAAGCGGTTCCCCCCCGCCAGAGGCTGCAGGGGCATCGTCACGAATAGCGATCTGTACGTGAAAGACCATGCAACGTCGAGGGAGACCTGCAAATGGGGCTCATAGAACCTTACCTGCCCGATATCTGGCTTTTTATCATCGGCTTCTTCCTTCTTTATTACGCCGTTGCGGACGGATACGGTCTCGGAGTGGGCATTCTTTCACTCTTCGCCAGGGACGAAGAGGAACGAAGCATCATGATGGAAAGCATCGAAAGCACCTGGCACGACAACCAGACTTGGCTGGTTCTCCTCGGTGGTATGCTTTTCGGTGCATTCCCTCTATTCTACAGCCTTGTTCTCTCCTCGCTCTACATCCCCATCCTGCTGATGCTTTTCGGACTCATCTTCCGCGGGATATCGTTTGAATTTCGGAGCAATTCCGACGAAAAGCGGACCTGGAGCCTGTCGTTCGGCTTCGGGAGCCTCATCGTAACCATTGCCCAGGGGTTTGCCCTGGGAGGGCTGCTGAGCGGGCTGCCGGTAAAAGACGGTGTTTTCGCGGGCAGCGTGTGGGGATGGCTGAACCCGTTTTCGGTGCTTGTTACCGCGGGAGTCCTGGCTGGTTACGTCATGCTCGCATCGAACTACCTCATTCTCAAGACCCATGATGAAATCCAGCAGCGCAGCTACAGGATCTCCCTTCTTTCGTCGATCATCACCCTGGTCGTCTCGGTGACCGTCCACCTGAGGATCGTGGCCATGTATCCGCACGCAGCCGGAAAATGGACCCATCCTCCCGACTGCTATGCCGTCTGGGCGTTCGTACTCCTTGCAGGCATCGCGTTCGTCCTGCTGCTCGTCAGCCTGAAGCAGCGGCGCGAAATCGCACCTCTGTTCTGCAACATGGGAATTATCCTTTTTTCGTTTGTCGGCATGTCCGTGGCGATGTATCCGTACATGATTCCCAACGTCATCGCATCCCCCCTCACGGTCCATTCCGTGGCCGCATCTCCCGATACGCTGTGGTTCATGCTCGTGGTCGTGATGGTGCTGATTCCGTTGATCCTGACCTACACCGGCTACAAGCACCGACTCTTCAGGGGAAAGACAACGGGAATCGGCTACGAATCTGAAAAAGGGCATGGATGACGGCATTCCCTCCTCAGTTTCGATCCAAGGAAGGATGTCAGAATGATTTGTAACATTGCAAGGATGCGCTGAGAAGTCTACTCTTCCTTTCTTCTGTCCACCGCTTCCCGGTAGACCATGCGCCTGGGAAGTCCGTGCCGTTCCATGATGCGACGCACTGCCTCCTTTACACTTGTCCCCGGTACATCGAGAAGCGACTGAAGATCCTCCCGCCAGTCCTTCTCCTCCACCTCCCCGGTTTCCTCCTCCGCACCCTCGACAACCAGGGTCAGTTCACCTCTGACCCCCTCGGCAAAGTGATCTGCCGCCTCCGAAACCTTTCCCCGGAAAACCTCTTCAAATTTCTTGGTCAATTCCCGGGCAACCGCTATTCGCCTGTCTCCCCAGATCCGCAGGATGTCCTGCAGCGTGGCGTGGAGCCTTTGAGGCGATTCGTACAGGATGACGGTCATGGGCAGAGAGGAATACCGGGTGAAGAAGCGGCGCCGTCCTGCGCCCCTGCCGGGGGCAAACCCCAGAAAGGCAAAGGGATGAGTGGGAAGGCCCGAGCCGACCAGGGCCGTGATGAGTGCGGCGGGGCCGGGAATGACCGATACGGCCAGGTCCTTTTCCAGGGCCTGACTGATCAGGAGGGCACCGGGGTCCGATATGCCTGGAGTCCCCGCATCGGTTACGAGGGCGATATCTTCACCTTCGAGCATTCTTGCGATGAGTTCCGGCCCGCGTTTTTGTATGTTGTGGCCGTGATAACTCACGAGAGGCTTGTGGATATCGTAGAAGCTGAGCAGCTTCCTGGTGCGGCGCGTGTCCTCGGCGGCTATCCTGTCCACGGACCTCAGAACATCCAGTGCCCGCAGGGTGATATCCGCAAGGTTGCCGATGGGAGTAGCAACCACGAACAGTGTCCCTGGACCCTTTTCTCCTGAGTCTTCAGTCACATGCGTCGAAGGCATTCACGATCCATGTCACTTCCGGCTCGCCCCCTTCCCAGGTAATGGCGATGACATCGAAGCGGGCGGGCTTCCCCTGCAGCCGGTAACGCTTGAGATACCATCGTGCAAGGCGGGTCAGCCGCCGGCGCTTATCACGGGTAACGGATTCCTGGGGAAGGCCGTGGGCAATCGAGCGGCGGGATTTCACTTCGACAAACACCACGGTTTTCCCGTCTCTTGCCACAATATCGATTTCTCCCAGCGGGCACCGCACATTTCTCGCCTCCACCTTCAACCCGCTGGTTTCGAGAAAGGCTTCCGCCAGTTCCTCACCTGTCCTGCCTTTCTGCTGCCTGGTCTCCATCTCATCCCCCGCCCGGGGGCCTCACTTCACCCCTCGGAAGCTCAAACGATGAAGAGGACACGGGCCATGAACACGCAGAGCCTCGATATGCTCGGCCGTCCCATATCCCTTGTTCCTGTCGAACCCGTAATGCGGATATTCGAAATGATAGTCACACATCATTCGGTCCCTGTGGACCTTGGCCACGATGGACGCTGCGGCAATGGACAGACTCCTCGCGTCACCGCGGGGAATCCCTTCATGGGATATGTTCAACGGCAGGCTGTACGGGCCGTCGATGAGGAGAAAGTCAGGGAGGAGAGTAAGGTTTTGCACCGCCAGGATCATGGCCCGAAAGGTGGCCTGGAGGATATTGATGCGGTCGATTTCGGCAGCTTCTACACAGCCCGTAGCCACATCCAGGGCGCATTCGAGGATCTGCCTGCAGCAGCTTTCGCGCCGGGAAGCATCGAGTTTTTTCGAATCCCTGACCCGGGGCAGTATGGCATCTTCGGGCAGAATGACTGCAGCGGCCACCACAGGGCCGGCCAACGGACCCCGCCCGACTTCGTCGATCCCGGCCACTAACTGAAAACCCCGGCGACGAGCCTGCCTTTCGAAAAAAAGCAGGTCCGTTGCCGGGGCATCCACCGGGCCGCCCCGCACTAGCGCTTCTCTTTGATGCGAGCCGCCTTGCCGAGCCGCTCCCTGAGATAATACAGCCTCGAGCGCCGGATGCGACCGCGCCTGAGGATTTCCACTTTGTCGATCTGGGGCGAATGAATCGGAAAGATACGTTCCACTCCAACTCCATACGATACCTTCCGAACCGTGAAGCTGGCGCCCGTCTTGCCTTTGTGATGACGGATCACCACTCCCTCGAACACCTGAACACGCTCCTTGTCCCCTTCACGAATCTTCACGTGCACCTTCACGGTATCCCCTATACGGAAGGGAGGAATATCCGCCCGCATGTGATCTCTTTCAACAGCCTCAATCAGACTCGTCCCCATCTTGATCCTCCGTTCATCTCAAACCGGGAGAAGCCTTACTTGTCTCCCGTTTTCGTCTCGTTCCCCCGCGCCAAGGAGCCGATCCATCAGGATGGCCGCAGCGCATCGTACAGAAAGGTGATTATATCCATTCACGCCCCGGATCGCTTCCAGCACGCCGTCCACCTGGTCGAACACGGAAGGGGCAAGACCCCAGGCCGTTCCGAACAAGAGCAGATGCGGTCGGCTGCCTTCAGCCAGGACCATCCTGGCCTCCTGGTGGGTAAGGGCATCCTCCCTTTCCCTGGCCGTTGTGGCCCATATGCCCGGTTCACGCCCACTCCGGACACGGATATCTTCCACTGCCTCCGCAATGCTTTCGACCACCTCGAGGCGCCGAAGTGCCTCCGCCCTGTCGCACTGCAACTCCCGGCCCACCCCTTCGCACCAGTGATCGATAAGGGTCCTGGACAGATCCTGCTGGTCCTCGAGAGGCGTCACTATATAGCACACGGGCACGTCATATGTGCAGCAGGATCGTCCCAGGTCGTGGAGATCCATGCTGGTAACAGCAGAAGCAACGACTTCGCCCTTTCGATTCAGGACCGGATAGTGCACAAGGGCGATGTAGAGTGAAGTCATTGGCTCAACATCCGGGATATCCGCTCCCTCGGATTCTTTCGTCCTCTTCTTCGGCCTCGCGCAGAAGCTGCAGGTCTTCGGCCGTCGGCTCGAACCGATCGAAGAGGTCCGGCCGACGGACTTTCGTTCTCAGAAGCGCCTGACCCCGGCGCCATCGCCGTATGGCCTCATGATGACCCGAGAGCAGTATTTCGGGCACCGCGTGACCTTCGAACACCTGCGGCCGTGTGTACTGAGGGTACTCCAGCACGGATTCAGAAAAGGATTCCATCGACGCCGACTCCGCATTCCCCAGAACACCCGGAATCAGGCGCGTCACCGCGTCCACCAGCACCATGGCCGCCAGTTCACCGCCTGTCAGAACATAATCGCCGATGGAAATCTCGTCCTGGGCATAATACATACCCACCCGTTCGTCCACTCCTTCATATCTCCCGCAGATCAAAGCGACTCTCGGAAGACGACTCAACTCCCGGGCAATACGCTGGTTGAACAGGCGGCCCTGGGGGCTCATCAGCACAACATGCGGTGCGGGAAACTCTCTCTGAAGCCCCTCGAGTGCCCGAACAATGGGTTCAGGCTTCATCACCATACCTTCACCGCCTCCAAAGGGCCGGTCATCGGTCACCTGATGCCTGTCGAAGGCATAATCCCGAATATTGTGAACCCGAACATGCACGAGGCTCCTCTCCCGGGCTTTGCCCACGATACTCTCGTTCAGGGGACCGATAAACATCCCTGGAAACAATGTCAGGATTTCAAAGATCATCCATGAGACCTTCGGGAAGCTCCACCACCATCATACGACGATCGACGTCGACACTGATGATCACGTCTTCCAGGGCCGGAATCAGCACCTCGCTCCCGCCGCGTTCCACCACGTACACATCATTGCCGCCGGTTTCTATGATGGAGCGCAGCACGCCCAGCCGCAAGCCACTACGGGTTTCGACCTCGAGGCCGATGAGCTGGTAATGATAATATTCACCCTCGGAAGGGGGAGGCAACCGGTTCTCGGGAAGGTAAATTTCTTCTCCGACAAAATCCCTCGCGTCTTCCAGGCTCGAAAACTCCTCGAAACCCACCACCAGCACCCTGCCCTGGGACCGAATGTCCGAAATGGTCAGGCTGGAAGACTGAAGGCAGGCATCCGGGCGCAAAAAGAGTACATCGCCCGCCCGCTGCGCTGCGAGAGTCTCTCCGTAAGGAAATATCTTCATTGCACCTCGGACACCGTGGGGCTTTGTGATCTTCCCCACAGGTACAAGGCGGTTCTCTTTCACATCGTCACTCGATGATTTCCAGGACAGCCCGTTTCCTGATCTTTGTTGAAGCGGCGCTCAAAATGGTACGCATTGCCCGGGCGGTACGGCCCTGTTTGCCGATTACTTTACCGAGATCCTCTTTGGCCACTCGCAGCTCGATAACAGAAGTCTGTTCCCCTTCTATCTCCGAAACTTTCACCCTTTCAGGATTATCCACTAATGCCCGCGCCATAAACTCGATCAATTCCTTCAACATGGTGACCTCCGGATTCCCTGCGCCGCGTTCACTCCATCATCTATGAAGCCTCAGTAACAGCCTGAACACCATACTTCCTAATCAATCCGGCCACGGTATCTGTGGGCTTTGCACCCTGCTTGAGCCAGTACTCAAGCCTCTCTCTGTTGATCGTCACCTCTGCATTGACCGGCAACGGATTGTACGTACCGATCCGTTCAATGAAACGGCCATCCCGCGGTGCCTCGGACGAAGCAACCACGATCCTGTAAAAAGGCCTTTTCTTTCTGCCACCTCGAGCCAAACGTATGCGCACTGCCATAATCTGTATGTATCCTCCCTGCTGAACCGGAGCCCCCCCGAAAAGGGCGGCCCCTCTTGACTGACTGCCATTTTCGCAGGCAGCACACGGAACAAACGGGAAAAGCCCCGTGCCACCAAGAGTCAGGCGGGCTGCCACCCGCCTTTATACGCTCGAATACCAAGCCGTGAATTGACTTATATACAGTATCCACGACAAATTAAAAAGGGAAAAATGCCCGTTTTCTGCGCCCTTTGCCCTTCTTCCCCGGACTTGCGCCTCCACCCATCATCTGCTTCATTACCCGCCTGGCTTCCGAATAGCTCTTCAGCAGCCGGTTCACATCCTGCACCGTCGTACCGCTGCCGTCCGCAATGCGCCGCCGCCTGCTCGCATTGATCATGTCCGCGTTCCTGCGCTCCCCTTTCGTCATCGAGTTGATAATCGCTTCCATGCGGGCGAACTCCTTTTCGTCCACCTGCATCTTCTTGAGCTCCTTCATCATGCCCATGCCGGGGAGCATTCCCAGGATCTGCTCGAGGGAGCCCAGTTTTCTGATCTGCCGCAACTGGCTCCGGAAATCCTCCAGAGAAAACGTATCCTGCCGAAATTTCTTTGCGAGCTCCTGTGCCTGGTTCTCGTCGAAAGCCTCCTGCGCCCGTTCGATCATCGTAAGAACGTCGCCCATCCCCAGGATACGGGAACTCATCCGATCCGGATGAAAGACCTCCAGGGCGTCCAGCTTTTCCCCCACACCGATAAACTTGATGGGGCATTGAGTCACGGCACGAATCGACAGGGCGGCACCTCCGCGGGCATCACCATCCAGCTTGGTGAGAACGACTCCACTGATTCCCAACGACTCGTGGAACGCCGCCGCCACCTGCACGGCATCCTGCCCGGTCATGGCATCCGCAACCAGCAGCACCTCCACCGGCTGAAGGATCTCCTTGAGCCGACCCAGTTCAGCCATCAGTTCTGTATCGATATGCAGCCGCCCGGCAGTGTCCACCAGGAGCGTATCGCAGTTGTGCTGCCGCGCAAATGCCAGGGATTCCCGTGCGATCTGCTCGGGACTCTGCTGCACCGTCGAGGGATAGACAGGGAGCTGAAGCTGCTTTCCCAGTGTCATAAGCTGATCTATGGCGGCGGGACGATACACGTCGGCAGGCACCAGGCAGGGATGACGTTTGTCCTGCACGAGCTTCCTGGCAAGCTTGGCAGTGCTGGTGGTCTTTCCCGAACCCTGAAGCCCCACCATCATCAGGCAGGCGGGAGTCCTCCCCAGGAGCTTCAAGGGCTCGGCCTGTCCGCCCATCAACTCGGTCAGCGCTTCACTCACGATCTTGATCACCTGCTGACCGGGCGTCAGGCTCTGCATAACCTCCTGACCGACGGCGCGGACGGCGATCCCCGACACAAAATCCTTCGCAACCTTGAAGTGGACGTCGGCCTCGAGGAGAGCCATCCTCACCTCGCGAAGGGCCTCCTTGATATTGTCTTCCGTCAGCTTTCCCTGCCCGCGAAGATTCTTGAAGATCCGTTCGAACCTGCCTGATAAATTGTCAAACATGTTGTACACCGAGTTGAAAGGTTTGAAAAAACAAGCATCTGGGCTACACCCTCTTTTAGCCTATCCGGCTTCCCGCTGCAAGCCCGAGTAAGATCAAATCGATCTATAAAAGTCGGAAAAGGCGTTGAGGATGGGAATCTTTGACATCGGTGGAGGGATCATCCGGCGGTGGCTGTGGGGAAAAAAGGAAAGGCCGGCAGAAGATGCCCTCTGCCGGCCTTTTACCGCGTCAGACTATTTCAGCAGAGGTACGATAAGCAGAGCGACGATGTTGATCACCTTGATCATCGGGTTGATCGCGGGACCTGCCGTATCCTTGTACGGATCTCCTACGGTGTCGCCGGTAACCGCTGCCTTGTGAGCATCGGAACCCTTGCCGCCGAACATGCCGTCTTCAATGAACTTCTTGGCATTGTCCCATGCTCCGCCACCGCTCGTCATGGCAATCGCCTGGAAAAGACCGGTGATGATGCTTCCGATGAGAACACCGCCAAGGGCTTCTTTGCCCACCAGGAACCCGACGATAACGGGCGCGGCCACGGGGATGAGTGCGGGCAACATCATCTGCTTGATGGCGCTCTTGGTCACGATATCCACGCACTTGCCGTATTCGGGTTTTGCGGTGCCTTCCATGATGCCGGGGATTTCTCTGAACTGCCTCCGAACTTCCTCCACAACTCCACCGGCCGCCTTACCCACGGATTCCATCAGCAGGGCGCCGAAGAAGTACGGAAGCAGACCACCGATGAACAGACCCACCAGGACCTTCGGATTGGAGAGATCGAAGAGAACCTCGCTGGGGAAGGACCTGGAGTATTCGGCGAAAAGAACCAGGGCTGCAAGGCCGGCCGAACCGATGGCATACCCCTTGGTGACGGCCTTGGTGGTGTTGCCCACTGCATCCAGGGGATCCGTAACGGAGCGCACGCTGTCAGGCAGTTCCGCCATTTCGGCGATACCGCCCGCGTTGTCCGTAATGGGGCCGTAGGAGTCGATGGCTACAACGATACCGGTCATGGAAAGCATGGCCACGGCGGAGAGGGCAATGGCGAAGAGTCCTCCGCCCGCATTGCCTGCAAAACCACCTCCCAGGGCGTATGCCCAGATGATGGCGCCGCAGATGACGAGAGCAGGAGCTCCGGTGGACTTCATGCTGACCGCGAGGCCTGCGATGACGTTGGTGCCGTGCCCGGTCACACTCGCGTTGGCAATGGACTTAACCGGAGCAAAGCTCTTGGATGTGAAGTATTCAGTGATCACCACGATGAGGCCCGTGAGAACCAGGCCGATCACTGCAGTGGTGAATACCCCTACTGCTGTAAATGCCGGTTCGACACCCGGGAGCTTCAGGAACCACTGGGAAGCAAAATAGAAGGCAACGGCGGCCAGGATACCGGAAACCGCCAGCCCCTTGTAGAGAGCGCCCATGATGTACTGGCTCTTTCCGAGGCGCACAAAGTAGGTGCCGACGATGGAGGCGACGATGGAGATTCCGCCGATAAGCAGGGGGAATTCGACCCACATGCTTTCCGCGCCGAAAACGGTCTTGGCCAGGAGCATGGCTGCCACGAGGGTAACCGTGTAGGTTTCGTAGAGGTCTGCAGCCATACCGGCGCAGTCGCCCACGTTGTCGCCCACGTTATCCGCGATAACCGCCGCGTTCCTGGGATCGTCCTCGGGGATACCCGCTTCGACCTTGCCCACGAGGTCGGCGCCCACGTCAGCCGCTTTGGTGTAGATACCACCGGCGATACGAGCGAACACGCTCATGAGGGAGCAGCCGAATCCAAGACCCACCAGGGCATGGAAGGCATCATCGAGGGGAGCCATTGACTTGGCAAGCATGTAGTAGCCGGCGACGCCGAGCAGGCCGAGGCCAACGACCATGAGGCCGGTCACGGAACCGCCTTTGAAGGCTACGGTCAATGCGCTTTGAAGACCCTGCTTGGCAGCCTCGGTCGTCCTCACGTTCGCCTTGACCGTAACCATCATGCCGATGTACCCGGCAAGAGCTGAACCCACGGTGCCGATGACGAACCCGATCGCGGTCCACTTGCCGAGGTAGGTCAGCAGTGCCGCAATAATCACGGCGACGATCGCGACGGTCTTGTATTCACGGTTCAAGAAGGCGGTCGCGCCTTCCCGGATAGCCTCCGAGATCTGCTGCATCTTCTCGGATCCCGCACTCTGCTTCGCAACCCATGCCGCGGTGGCCAGTGCGTAGAGCACTCCCAGCCCGCCGCATGCCAGGGCAAAAAGAATGATGATACTGGCGTTCATTTACTCCTCCTTAAAAGTTTTTTCATGCCTCAGCTCGTCCCTGTGGGGTTGGGCCAACCCCCGCATCTCCACATTTCAAAGTCTTTCCCACGTTCCTCCTTCTGTTCGCAAAAATCGGTTCAATCTTTGAGCATCCTGTCTCTTTAATTCACCACATCAGCTGATTTTTCAGAACCGTCCCGCGGAAGCAGTCCGGATTGCCTGCGGACAAAAAAAAGGCCCCTTCACGATATTCAACCCTTCCCTTCGTGCATTCCGCACAGCCTGGAGAGTCGGATTCAAGACATGAGGTGAGGTGCCGGATTATTAATATAAGAAACGGAGGCGCTTCGCAGTAAACTCAACAAAATTCCTTGTCTTTCCTCAAAGCGGATGACACTTTCCGCCATACAGGACCATTCCGAAGCTGCATATCCCTTTTTAAGTGCGCGACAAAACTACTTTAGCGCACCTTTTTTGTCAAGCATAAATCTGCTCGCAATATTTTCAATCCAATGCCGGGAAGCCTCGCATCGCCGCCCTCACATTCCCCAAAAATCCCGAAAACCGGCAGAAAGGGCTTTCATCCTGATCGTGCATCCGAACAACCTCTCACTGTCTCAGCTTTTTCCCGCCGCTTCTTTAATGCTCTCCACTTCCCCTCTCAGTTCGTCGACCTGCCCCAGTCCCTCCAGCAGAGCCTCCCTCATCTCGGCCGCCCCTTCCTCACTCCTCGATTTCAGCTCCATGCCCTTCTCGATCGCGCTGCCGATGCCCTCCACCGTTGCCTCGATATTCTTCATGATCCCGCTCCGGAACTTCAGCTTGCTCCTGTTAAGCCTGTCCACGAAATCAAACCGGATTCTCCCCGCCTGCATATCGATCGTCTCGATCATGTGCCGCTTCCTCTTGCTCACGATCATGCGATTGGCCAGGTTGAAAACGTACGCCTTCAACCTTTGAAACCGGTTGCCGATGTACCCGGGGACAACCTGGGTGAGCGACACCGCCAGCATATCCAAGCCGACCGGCTCCTCCCGAAGCTTGTAGTAAAAGCCTGAATCCGAAGTCCATACCGATTCGGCTCGAACCACTTCGAACCGGATGGAAAAGAGTTCCGACGAATACGAAAGCAGGGTATCGACGGTTTCGTTCATTCTTGTCACGAACCTGCTGCAGATCGCCTGGAACTCCGCCGCCAGCTTCTCATCCTCCACCTCGCGCCACTGCGTGAATTCCCGCTCCACCTCCTCGACCACGTGATCTTCCAGCGCGTCGTTGAGTTCCTTCAGGGAAAGCTCCCGGTTCTTTTCATAGAATTCCTCGAAATCTCTTTCCATGCACTGGGCAAATTCCTTCTTG
>JABUEY010000245.1 GCA_013314815.1 Syntrophobacteraceae bacterium | reverse complement strand
AGACTTCAGGCTGGAAATCAGTAACAACGGCAAATCCAGGCGGATTTCCCGCCTTCTTCGCTGGATAAACCTCCCCGGGGCGGCCACACGTCCGCCCTCGAAGGAACATGTCGCCCGGTCGCGTATGGCAAAGATCCAATCATCCTTTATGGACATCAGCAGCCTGGACCTGCTCTCCTACCGGGAAACTCCCATCCACCGGCTGGATCCCAGGGCCAAGCTGCTGACCACCATGGCTTTCGTCGTCGCCGTGGTTTCTTTCGACAAGTACGCCCTGGTCACCCTGGTTCCCTTCGTTCTCTATCCGGTGGTGATCATCACGGTCGGAAACCTTCCCTTGGGCACCCTTCTCAAACGCATGCTCCTCGCCGTACCCTTCGCCTTCTTCATCGGGATTTTCAACCCGCTGTTCGACCGCACCGTCGTAATGGAAGTGGGTTCCATCGGGATTTCAGGCGGCTGGATCTCCTTCGCCTCCATCATGATGCGATTCAGCCTCACCGTCTCCGCGGCGCTCATCCTCATCGCCACCACGGGCATGAACGGAATCTGCATGGGGCTCGAGAAAATGGGCGCTCCACGGCTTTTCGTACTCCAACTGCTCTTCCTTTACCGCTACCTGTTCGTGTTGACCGACGAGGCGCTGCGCATGTCGAGGGCACGGTCCCTGCGTTCCTTCAACGAAAAAGGAAAGGAAATCGGCGTATTTGCCCGCATGACCGGCCGACTCCTCATGCGCACCCTCGACCGGGCTCAACGCATCCACCAGGCCATGCTGTCCCGCGGTTTTGACGGTGAAATCCGCCTGCTGCGCCCGCTTCATTTTCAACCGCGCGACGCGGTATTCGTTGCAGGATGGACGGCGTTTTTTGTCCTTTCAAGGATCTATGACCTGCCCCATCTGCTGGGGAAAGGCATGCTGGAGTTCATCGCATGAGCCACCACATCGTGGAAGTGAAGGACCTGCGATACACTTATCCCGACGGAAACGCGGCTCTGCACGGAGTGTCCTTTCGCATCACCCATGGAGAATCCGTGGCTGTCGTGGGTGCCAATGGAGCGGGCAAGTCTACGCTCCTCCTTCACCTCAACGGATGCCTGATCCCCGAAGCCGGATCGGTGCGCATCGGCGATTTTCCCCTGAACAAGAAAACCCTGCATCACGTACGCAGAACGGTGGGAATGATCTTTCAGGACCCGGACGATCAGCTCTTCATGCCTCTTGTCCACGACGACGTCGCCTTCGGGCCCCTGAACCTGGGGCTGCCACCCGAGGAAGTCGAACTGCGGGTGAACGATGCCCTGGCCACGGTGGGAGCCTCCCACCTGAAAAACCGCCCCCCGTACAGGCTTTCAGGAGGCGAGAAGCGTTCCGTGGCCATCGCTTCCGTTCTTTCCATGTCTCCCAGCATACTGGTCATGGACGAACCGACCTCGAATCTCGATCCCCGGGGCAGACGGCAGCTCATCAATCTCCTGTGCACCTTCCACCACACCATTATCATCGCCACACACGACCTGGACATGGTGCTCGATGTATGCAGCCGCACGATCGTGCTCAACGAAGGACGGGTCCTGGCGGACGGCCCTACCTTCGACATCCTGGCAGACGACGACATTCTCGACTCCAGCCGCCTGGAAAAACCGCTGCGACTCCGGGTGTGCGACTTCTGCAACCGGCAGCTCAACGCCGGGTGATGACCGGAATGGTTCCATATGCCGAAAACACCTGCCGTTCCGAACAGCGGCTCACTCGGCCATGGAGCTTCCTTCCAGTACTCTTTTCATCACGTTCATCGGGAGCCATGAAGGCTCTTTCCATCAGCTCCGGGCATCCCTTTCTTGCCGATGTCCTGGAAAGCGGGGATGGAGCGCCGGCAATCCTCTCGGGCAGGGCTTATCCCGATCCCGACCGCTCGATCGGTTTTTTCGGCGGCACGTTATTCATCAAATCCATTCATTGAGAAAACCCCGGCCACGAAGGCCTCGCGGCGGCTGCCGACAAGGCGGACGAGTCTTTTTTGCTTTTTCTCGGGCCGAACCCGTGCGCCTTTCGCGGGCGGGTTCACCCGAAAATATCATTGCGGGCGCATGCGGAAGCGAACACAGGAGGAGACGATGTTGAAGAGGGTCCTGGCAGTGGCTGTGGCGGTTCTTGT
>JABUEY010000091.1 GCA_013314815.1 Syntrophobacteraceae bacterium | reverse complement strand
GGGCAGAGGCAAGATAGCACACAGGAGAGCTCAGCAGACAGAGCGCAAACCAACAACAGAGGTCGGCCAGGGAAGCAATCCACCTTAAACAAGACCGATTTCTGTCTTGACAACGGGGTACACCTCAGGCCTCATGACGATTATTACTCATCATTGTTTGCTCGACAGCTTATTTATGCGCTGGAATCATTCGGGATACACATTTTTCCGAATAGCCGAACCTGCTTTCATTTTGATGACAAACTAGCACAAAAGTACCTTCTAGAAGCTGTTAATGCTCCACTTGCCGATACCTGGATTTTTTATTCTATAGAATCAGCCAATGCATGGATAAGTACGACTGCATTTCCAAAAGTTTTCAAATTGAGAACTGGTGCAGGGTCATCTAACGTTAGATTAGTACATACACCAGATGAGGCATATCGGTTGGTTAATGTTGCATTTTCCTATGGATTCAATCCGGTTAAGGGTTATTTTTCGGATTTCAGCACTAGAATCAGGAAGACACACTCCCTAAATGCCTTTTTCACTAAGCTCCTAAGAGCTCCATCCGTTGTTAAGGATCTGATTAATAAACGCAATATATATCCTCCAGAGCGTGGCTATATTTACTTTCAAGAATTTTTGCCGGGAAACCTTTATGACACAAGAGTGACCGTGATTGGTAATCGTGCATTTGCCTTTATAAGATATAATCGTCCTGGGGATTTCAGGGCATCTGGAAGTGGCCTGATCGACCACCGACCCGAATCGATAGATATTCGAATCATTTCAGAGGCGTTTCGCATTGCTGATTCAATAGGCAGCCAAAGTCTGGCGATGGATTTTGTCTATGATACCGAGCAAAATCCTCGTCTCTTGGAAATCAGCTATGCATACGTACCCGATGCCGTATACGACTGCCCTGGTCACTGGGATTCCGCCCTTAACTGGCATCAAGGACACGTTTGGCCGCAAGACGCTATTTTGAATGATATCATTCACAAGATATACAGAGCTGATTTATAATATATTAATAATCTATGAGACTCCTATTTGTCATCGACTGCCTGGGTTCCGGCGGTGCGCAGCGCCAAATGGTAAATCTTGCCCTGGGATTAACTGCAAGAGGCCATCGTGTCGAATTTTTTCTTTACTATCCACAATTCGATCATTTCTCGGGTTCATTGGTGCAAACTGGCATTCCTATTCACGCGTGTGAAAAGAGAAGCAGGTTTTCCACAAAGCCACTGGTAGAACTGTATCGATTAATAAGAAGAGAAGAATTCGACGTCGTTCTGTCGTTCTTAAGCACCCCTAGCTTTTATTCAGAGATCTGCGGATGCGGATGCGGATCAAAGAACTTTCGTCTCATTGTATCAGAACGGTCTGTTTACACAAGCGACTCCTTACCGCCTAGCCATTGGTTGCTCCAGCAGGCCCACCGTCTCGCCGACTATATCACCGTGAATTCTCACCATCAGCGAGAACGGATGGAACGCCTTTTCCCTTGGATGCGCAGGAAAATTACCACTATTTATAACGGCGTCGATCTCGGCACCTTCAAACCTTTAGACCCGCCCGCGTATAGAGCTACTACACCTGTGAATCTTCTTGCATTGGGTACAGTCGTTTCGAAGAAGAACGCGATAGGGTTGATTCGCGGCCTGCATCACTACCATGACAAATTTAAAGCCTCGTGCAAAGTGTGTTGGGCTGGGAAAGTCTCACATAATGATGAATCACGGAGAGAGTTTTATGCTGCACAGAAGCTCATATTCGAACTTGGGCTCCAGGACCATTGGATATGGCTCGGCGAACGCAAGGATGTGCCCGAGTTGCTGCGATCGTGCGATGCCCTCATTCATCCATCCTTCTATGAAGGGCTGCCCAACGCAATCTGTGAGGCATTGGCCTGCGGTCGCCCGGTGCTCGCAGGCAATGTTTGCGATCATCCGCGGTTGGTTCAGGATGGTCTGACCGGTTTCCTGTTTGATCCATCCAACCCAACCGCCATTGCTGCCGCTATTCTCCGCTTTGCTGAGCTTAATAAAGAAGATCGCAATGATATGGGAAGACAAGCCAGATTGCTTGCTGAGCGCGAGTTGTCTCTGGATGTGTATGTATCCCGGTACGAAAAACTTTTTCAGACCATTTTGAACATAAATCGATTGAATGCAAAAGAATAATTTAGCTAATGGTGTCCTCCTTGTATCACCGATGCCTCCCCCCCGGGGGGGCATCAGCACTTGGACGGAACACATTGTTCAGGAGGCAAAAAAGTACTCGTATTTGAAACTACGCGTGATCGATATTTCTCCTCGATGGCGCAAGGTCCACGAGCGTGGACTCTTCCGAAGGTCTATAGGAGGTGGTTTCCAGCTGATTCGTGACCTACATCGGATCTGGCGGGTCCTGCGAGAATCATCGATGCCCGTTCTGCATCTATGTACCTCCGGCCAACTCGCCACGATTCGTGACAACATTTCACTTTGGCTCTGCAACCATCGACATATGAAAACTGTCTATCATCTTCATTTCGGTCGTATTCCTCAACTTGTTCAAGATGCTGGCTGGGAATGGCTTGCTCTCAAGCATGCCATTGGAATTGCCGACGTGGTGATAGCACTGGACTGTGTGACTTTTGACGTTTTGCGTCACGAGTTTCCTCACAAGAGTATTGTCAAGGTACCAAACTGTCTTGACCTCCGACAACTACTGGAAATCACCGGTTCTAATAAGGCACCGCATCCTCGAAGAAATGTGCCGCGCGTGGTCTACATTGGCTGGATGATCCCTGCTAAAGGTGTTTTCGAACTAGTCAATGCATCATTTCGAGTCGCCCGATTTCTTCCTTTTCAATTGGAAATCATCGGGCCATGTGATCCGAAATACCTAAGTTCTGTTAGCGATGCAGGGAATGGACTCGGCGACCGCCTTATCATAAGAGGGGAATTACCCCACCAAGAGGCAATGAAGTCGTTAAGCCAAGCCGACATATTGGTTCTTCCGTCTTACACTGAAGGCTTTCCAAATGTTGTGATCGAGGCAATGGCCTTGGGTAAGCCGGTCATTGGTACCGATGTCGGTGCAATCCCCGAGATGCTCAGTGACATCGGATTCGGACCCTGCGGCATTGTAGTGCCGCCCAGGGATGTCAATGCGCTGGAAAACGCATTGCGAATACTTCTCTCTGATGCAGAACTAAGAAAGAACATGGGCGAATCTGCAAGAGCGAAATTCGAAGAATGTTACGATGTAAAGGTCGTGTTCGAACAACTGATGAATCTTTGGACTACATAGGCAATTATCATGTTCTCATCCAAAACCCTCCTCATCACCGGCGGCACCGGTTCTTTCGGAAACGCGGTCATCAGGCGGTTTCTTGAAACCGAGATCGCCGAGATCCGGATCTTCAGCCGAGACGAAAAGAAGCAGGAAGACATGCGGCTGGAGAACAACAGCGACAAGCTGAAGTTCTTCATCGGGGACGTGCGAAACCTCGACAGCATATCGGACGCCATGTACGGGGTCGACTACGTCTTCCACGCCGCGGCTCTGAAGCAGGTGCCGTCGTGTGAATTCTACCCCATGGAAGCGGTGAAGACGAACGTCCTGGGGGCCGAAAACGTCCTGAACGCGGCCATTGCAAACGGAGTCAGGATGGCCATCGTTCTCAGCACCGACAAGGCCGTCTATCCCATCAACGCCATGGGCCTTTCCAAGGCCATGATGGAAAAGATCATGGTCGCCAAGTCCCGGGTGCTGAACAACGGGCGCACGGTCCTGTGCGGCACCCGGTACGGCAACGTGATGGGATCGAGAGGTTCCGTCATTCCTCTTTTCATCAAGCAGATCCAGGAAGGAAAGCCGCTCACCGTCACCGACCCGAACATGACCCGCTTTCTCATGTCTCTTGACAGCGCCGTGGATCTTGTGCTTTACGCATTCGAACATGCGGACCAGGGTGAAATCTTCGTGAAGAAGGCTCCCGGCGCCACCATAGGCGATCTTGCCCGGGCGCTTCTCGGGATCTTCGACGCTAAAAACGATATCCGGATCATCGGTACGCGCCACGGCGAAAAGCTCTACGAAACCCTGCTCACCCGCGAGGAGATGGTCAAGGCCCAGGACTGCGGGGACTATTACCGCATCGCGCCCGACGCGAGGAGCCTCAACTACAGCAAGTATTTCAGCGAAGGGGAACCGCAGATCTCGCGGCAGGAAGACTACAATTCCCACAACGCAAGGCGCCTCGACGTGGACGAGATCAAGGAACTGCTGCTCAAGGAACGGTTCGTCCGAGACGAACTGTAAGCAGGACGCGAACATGAAAACGGCACTCATCACCGGCGCCGACGGGTTCATGGGGAAGAACCTGCGGGTGGGGATCGGGAGAATCCCCGGTGCGCGGGTGATCCCCTTTGTACGGTCGGACAGCGAAGCCCGGCTTGCCGAATCCCTGGCACAGGCGGACGTCGTCTACCACCTGGCGGGAGTCAACCGCCCGAAGGACGACACCGAATTTGTCGATGTGAACGCCGGGCTGACGCGGATTCTTGCCCGCGCCTCGGCGGCTCTCGACAGGAAGCCTCTCATCGTGTTCGCATCTTCGATCCAGGCGGAGCTTGACAACCCGTACGGATCGAGCAAGAAACAGGCCGAAGAGATCCTGGCGGAATATGCCGGAAAACATGAAGGCCGAGTCGCGGTCTACCGGCTGCCCAACGTGTTCGGCAAGTGGTGCAGGCCCAATTACAATTCCGTGGTGGCCACGTTCTGCTACAACATCATCCACGGGCTGGACATCCACGTATCGGACCCGAAGCGGGAGATCGAACTGGTCTACATCGACGACGTGGTGGCCGAGTTCGCCGGGCACCTGGATGGGCTCGACGCCTTCCAGGGGGTCCGTTTCCTGGATGTCCCGCGCACCTTCCGGGTGACTCTCGGCGATCTGGCGGACCGTCTGCGTGAACTGAACGGCATGCGGGAGTCTCTCGTGGTGCCGAACCTCGAAGACGACTTCATGAAGTGCCTGCACGCCACCTTCCTGTCGTATCTCGACAGGGACTCCTTTGCGTCTCCCCTCGACGTCAAGACCGACAACAGGGGGCAGCTGGCCGAACTCATCAAGTCCAGGCAGTTCGGGCAGGTGTTTGTGTCCTCCACCCGGCCGGGCGTGGTTCGAGGCAACCACTACCACGATTCCAAGGTGGAAAAGTTCTGCGTACTCAAGGGGGAAGCCGTCATCCGGTTCCGGCACGTTCTGAACGGAGAAGTTCTCTCGTATCCGGTGTCCGGCGACAGCTTCCAGGTGGTGGACATACCGCCGGGGTACACGCATTCCATCGAAAACACGGGCGGCGACGAAATGATCGTCCTCTTCTGGGCAAACCAGGTCTTCGACCCGGACAAGCCCGATACGTATTCCCTCGATGTCTGACATCAAGCCCATGAAGGTCATGACAGTGGTCGGCACGCGGCCCGAGATCATCCGGCTCTCCCGGGTGATCGCGGCTCTTGACCGGCACACGGACCATGTTCTCGTGCACACGGGCCAGAACTACGACTACGAACTGAACGAAATCTTTTTCAAGGACCTCGGCATCCGCAGGCCCGATCATTTCCTGGACGCAGCGGGCGGGAGCGCCGCGGAAACCATCGGCCGGACCATCATCCGCATGGACCCGGTGCTCGAACGGGAAAACCCGGAAGCTCTCCTCGTCCTGGGAGACACCAACAGCTGCCTTGCCGTCATTGCCGCCAAGAGAAGAAAGATCCCGATCTTTCACATGGAGGCGGGCAACCGGTGCTTCGACCAGCGGGTGCCCGAGGAAATCAACCGCAGGATCGTCGATCACACCGCCGACATCAACATGCCATACAGCGGCATCGCCCGGGAATACCTGCTCCGGGAAGGCATCCCGCCCGACCGGATCGTCAAGACGGGAAGCCCCATGTTCGAGGTGCTGCACCATTACATGGACGGCATCGAACGTTCGGCGATCCTCGATGCCCTCGGGCTCGAACCCCTCGATTACTTCGTGGTGAGCGCCCACCGGGAGGAGAACATCGACCCGGACGACAGCTTCGCCAGGCTGGTCGAGGTGCTGAACCACCTGGCCGACCGGTACGGCAGGCGCGTCATCGTGTCGACTCACCCGAGAACGAGAAACCGCATCGAAAGGCTCGGCACCCGGTTTCATCGCGGCATCGAACTGCTCAAGCCCCTCGGGTTTTTCGATTACGTGCACCTGCAGATGCACGCCAGGGCGGTGCTTTCCGACAGCGGCACCATCAGCGAGGAATCGTCCATTCTCAACTTTCCGGCCTTGAACATCCGGGAGGCTCACGAAAGGCCCGAGGCCATGGAGGAAGGAGCCGTCATGATGACGGGGCTCCACGTGGACCGGGTCATGCAGGGCCTCGCGGTGCTCGAAAGCCAGGGGCGGGGAGAAGAACGCAGCCTTCGCATGGTGACGGATTACGATGTTCCCAACGTGTCCGAAAAGGTGGTGAGGGTTGTGTTGAGTTATACGGATTACGTGAATCGGGTGACCTGGCGGAAGAGTTGAGGATTTTACTGCTCAGTCAGTGGTTCCAGCCGGAACCTTTCTTCAAGGGACTGCCTTTTGCCGGGGCTCTGCGCGACCGCGGCCACGAAGTAGAAGTGCTCACCGGATTTCCCAATTACCCCGGAGGCCACCTGTACCCAGGCTACGAGGTCAAATCCCATCAGCGCGAGGTCATGGACGGCATAGGCGTCATAAGGGTGCCGCTCTACCCGAGCCATGACACTTCGGTCATCGGACGGATTGCCAATTATGCATCCTTCGCCCTTTGCGCCGCAACGACAGGCACCGTGCTAACAAGGCCTGCCGACGTCGTGTACGTGTACCACCCACCCGGCACGGTGGGCCTTCCTGCGATCATACACCGGCTATTGAAGGGGATTCCCTTCGTTTATGATATCCAGGACCTGTGGCCGGATACCCTCAGTGCCACCGGAATGTTCAACAACAGGGCCGCAGGCGGGCTCGTCCACCGTTGGTGCGACATCGTCCATCGTATGGCCGCGAGGATTGTGGTGCTTTCTCCAGGCTTCAAAGAAGTATTGGTTGGCCGGGGAGTCCCAAGGGAAAAGATCCATGTCATCTACAACTGGACGCATGAAACACCTCTGCCGTCCGAGTCCCAATGCGCCACCTTTGCTGAACAATCCGGAATGGCAGGCCGATTCAACGTAGTCTTTGCGGGCACGATGGGTAAGGCCCAGGCGCTCGATGCAGTTCTCGATGCCGCGCACAGGATCTCCTCCAAACTGCCGCTTGTGCAGTTCGTTTTTGTCGGGGGCGGCGTAGAACTGCAACACCTGCGGACACTGGCGGACGACAAACGCCTCGGCAACACTTTGTTTATCCCAAGGATGTCTGCGGAGGAGATCGGCAAGGTGCTCGGGGCTGCGGATGTATTGCTCGTGCACCTGAGGGATGATCCCCTTTTCCAAATCACCATCCCATCAAAGACCCAAGCCTACCTTTATGCAGGCAGACCGATTCTTATGGCCGTACGCGGCGACGCCTCGCGACTCGTTACGGAGGCCGGCGCAGGCTTGTGTTGCGAGCCGGAAAATCCTGATCATATTGCCGATGCCGTGGAGAATTTCTACCACATGCCCCCTTCTCAACTCAAACAGATGGGAGAAAATGGACGTCGTTACTACCTTGAGCATCTGTCATTTCAGGCTGGTGTATCCAGGTTTGAGCGATTGTTTGCAGATGTAGTAGAGTCCACATGACCAAATGGTCAGCAGGCGCAGTCGATCAGTTCCCAGAAGAACTATTCACCGACACGTGCACCTCACTTTGAAACGCATCCTCGACATCCTACTCACAGTTCTGTCATGCCCAATCTGGCTTCCAGGCCTGGCAATCCTGGCGCTCCTCGTTTACCTGACAGACGGACGTCCAATCCTCTTTCGTCAACTTCGCCCGGGACTCCATGGAAGGCCTTTTTACATCTACAAGTTCCGCACCATGACGGAGGATCATGATTCAAATGGTCAACTTCTGCCTGATGCCATGCGCCTGACCCGAACGGGTCGATTCCTGCGCAGTACCAGCCTCGACGAACTCCCCGAGCTATTCAACGTCTTGAAAGGCGAAATGAGCCTTGTTGGCCCGAGACCGCTGCTCATGCAGTACCTCGAACGCTATACCCCAAGGCAGATGCGGCGGCATGAGGCAAGACCCGGAATCACAGGCTGGGCTCAGGTCAACGGAAGGAATGCCATCACGTGGGAGGAAAAATTTGAGCTGGATGTGTGGTATGTTTATAATTGTTCACTAAGACTTGATATAAAAATCCTTGTACTCACAATACAAAAGGTATTCAAAATGGAAAATATAAATCAACCGGGTTATGCCACTTCAAAAGAATTTACATCGCATACATTGACTCATTAGTATCAGTCTGTAACATGAGGAATTAATTATGAATTATATCATCGTTGGAGCTGGCGGCATGGGTAGAGAAGTATATTCATGGCTTTTACAAACCATTGCCAATAACGTCACTCACCGCATCATTGGATTTATCGACGACAATCCAAATGCCTTAGACACTTATTCGTATCCAATAGATGTTATTCAAAACATCTCTTCCTATGAACCATCTCCCAATCACGAGCTAATTCTTGCCATACTCGATCCCCAAAAAAAGCAAGAAATCGCAATGTTTCTCCTGAATAAAGGTGCAAGATTTTACACATTAATTCACCCTTCAGCTATCATAGGAGCAAATGTAACAATTGGTGAAGGATCCATTATCTGTCCAAACTGCATTTTGACCAGCGATTTAAAGATAGGCCGTTTTGTATTTTTAAATACCAGCTCAACCATAGGGCATGATTCTATTATCGGTGACTACTGCTCAATAAACGGCAAAGTCGAGATTACGGGCAACGTTCAGATCGGGTCGGCTTGCCTGTTTGGAGTGGGCGCCAAGGTCATCCCCGGCCGAAAAATCGGCGAAGGCGCCACTATAGGTGCTGGGAGCATTGTAATCCGTCATGTTCCCGCACACACAACCGTTTTCGGCAATCCCGCAAAAAAGATTTGAGGTTTAGAACGTGACGAATAATGTAAAAAAGTTATTTGCGACCATTCTTCAAGTCGATCCGCACCAGATTAATGATTCATCCTCTCCGGACACTCTCGAGGCGTGGGATTCCATCAATCACCTCAATTTAATAGCTGCATTTGAGGACGAATTCTCTATCGACATTGAACCTGAGGAAATCCCTCTAATGATGCAAAACTACGCAACATTTGTTTCAATAATTCTAACAAAAATTGGAGCATAACCACCTTATGGAAATTGATCACATCGGGTTTGTCGTTTCCAATATCGACAATGCCATTCAGCGATTCACCAATATTTACGGCTTTTCTCTGGTAGACGAATGGATATATGATCCGAACCAACACGTCAACCTGGCTATTTTGACCACTCAGAACCATCAGCGCGTTGAACTGATCCAACCGATTGATGAAAAATCTCCATCTTATGATTTTCTCAAAAAAAGGGGGGGGCTCCATCACATTTGCTACTGCGTTGACAATCTTGACTTAGCTATTTCCATGATGAAGCAAAACGGACACATCCTGATTAGGCGGCCTGTCCAGGCACCTTTACTTCAGGGGCGCAAAGTCGCCTTCCTCTTCTCTAAAATTGATAAACAAATTATCGAACTAGTCAGTAAGGAATTATAAATGGAGGCAAGATTTATTAATATGCTGTGTGAGGTTCTGGAAAGAGACCTACCGATAGATTTTGATGACAGTCTTGATGAATTGCAAGAATGGGACTCACTTGCCGCTTTATCATTGATCTCTATGGTAGATGAGGAATATGGTATCAATATTGGCAGCAAAGACTTTGAGAATATCAACACAGTTGGCGATATATATAAATGCATTCAAACAAAATTAGATCACAGACAATGAATTACATTTTAGTTATTTTTTATTTTATTCAGTTGCTATGTAATCATTACCAAAATTCTAAGGGTTGATAAGTGATCTGTAGAATTTGCAATCACAATCATTTTAGTCATTTATATTCGTTTCAAATCTTTAAGATTTATAGGTGTAATTATTGTTACTTCACGTTTGTCTTTCCCATCCCTGCAGATCTCGACAACTCACCATCATCTGCCAAATGCAGCATTCAAACCAATGAAGCTTATACAGCCACCATGCTGGCTACCCCAGATATTCGCCGAAGGAATCGTCAGTTGTCTATATCAAGAAGAAGGTATGAATATTATGCTTTTTTGCTCGGCAAGCCATCTTTCAGCCTACTGGAAATAGGCTGCGGCACTGCTTCTCTGGCACAAGGGTTTATTTCAGCGGGAGTTTCCTATCACGGAATCGATATCGATAATCGAGCGATTCATCAAGCCACCGCCAAGGGCATTAAGAACGTGAGAAATACCGATTTTTTTGATATTCCTCTTGAAGAAAAATATGATGTTATTTGCGCAAGCCAGGTGTTAGAACATATATTAAGTCCTGTTGTTTTTGTCCAAAAAGTTTATTGCCACCTTATCAACAATGGCATATTTCACATCGATCTACCCAATGCGGACTCTCTCGCTGGACATTTAAATAATTTACTACGAATAAATCAAAATAGATATGGAGAGGTTATATATCCACATCATCTTTTGTCTTATCACGCAAAGACTGTTGATGTTCTATTAAATAAATTTTTCAGCAAATATTATATATTTTTTTGTGCACCACATGATAATACATGGGGGGGAGAACTACAGTTTCCTTCGTTCATTCACAGAATTTTATACAGAATCAGTGGGTTAATAAGTCGTCATAGCTTTATCGTATCAATATCACAGAAAAAAAATGAATAGCATACTAATATTTTTATAGTCGAAAGATATATACTTATGTCTCAGTCTTCATTTCGTAATATTTCTGTCAAGTGCATATCTGCAGCTGTTCCGATCAAAACAGTAGATAATTTTGCTGAACACACTTGGGTAAGCAAAGAGGAAAAGACAAAGACTATTAAGCTTACTGGAATAAAGCAGTATAGGAAAGCTGATTCATTCATTTGTGCCTCTGATCTATGTCAGAAAGCTGCTGAGATCTTGCTCGAAAGATTGCACATTGAACCAGAGTCTGTCGACGCCGTGCTTTTCGTATCCCAGACTCCCGACTATCGTCTGCCCTCAACAGCATGTGTTCTGCAGGACAAACTTCGCATTTCCCAGAAAGCGATCGCCTTCGACATAAACCTCGGCTGCTCAGGCTTTGTATACGGACTATATACTGCGTGTTGTTTCATTCAAGGGGGAGGACTCAAAAGAGTTCTCCTTCTGTGCGGAGATACTCAGACGAAGTTTTCCTGCCCAGGAGACAAGAGCGTAGCCTTCATTCTCGGTGACGCGGGGACTGCGACGCTAATAGAATATCAAAAGGGAGTGCCTGACATCAACTTTTTGCTTATGTCGGACGGGAGTCGGTTTGACAGGCTCATTGTGCCCGGAGGAGGCTATCGTAATCCTTCCAGCGCTGAGACACTTGAAATGAGTCGCCAACCCGATGGTGGAATGCGTTCGCTGGAACACGTCTATATGGACGGGATGGAGATCTTCAATTTCTCGGTCACAGATGTTGTTAAGACCATTCAGGTTTTTATGGATAGTATAAATATCGACCCATCGCAAATAGACTTTCTAGTTCTTCACCAGGCCAACAAGTTTATGACGGACAAGATCGCGCGCAAGCTCCGGTTTCCCTCAGAGAAGGTTCTCTATAGCTTGCAAATCTACGGGAACACATCCTGTGCGTCAATCCCTTTGACAATTGTCCACAATTTCCAAAAGATCAAGGAAGACAGGGTGAGACGATGTATTCTTGCGGGCTTCGGCGTTGGCCTTAGCTGGGGAGTCGTGGACATCGCTTTCGACAGCGTTTTGTGCCCACCAGTTGCGGAGCTTTGAGTATGAACTTTTGTGATTTAACTGGAAAGAACATTTTGGTAACCGGGGCTTCATCAGGCCTTGGGCGTGCAACATCCGTTCTTGTAAGCAAACTGAACGGCAGAGTGTGCCTGATTGGCCGAAACGAGGCAGCCTTGGACGAAACCCTTTCCATGATGGAAGGGGCAGGGCATATTATAATTTCGATCGATCTTTGTGACTACAGTAGATATGACTGGCTCTTCGGCGCTGTCACCGCTGAATTTGGAATGCTTCACGGGCTTGTCCATTTTGCAGGCGTTCGAAAGACACTTCCTGTCAAGGTTTTAAAGACCGAATCACTGAAGCAAATGCTTGAAATCAACCTTAACGCCTTTCTCGAACTGGTTAGATATTTCACCAGGAAACATGTTCCAGACCCTGAAGGTGCAGCGATTGTCGCAGTATCCTCAGTGTCCGCGCTGCGAGGCGCACCAGCCATGACTGGGTATGCCTGTACAAAAGCAGCTTTGGATGGAGCCGTCCGCTCCCTCGCCTGCGAAATGGCGCCACGCAAGATAAGAGTAAACAGCATTGCGCCCGGACACGTCGAAACCGAAATGAACGTAGCCGTGAAAAACACACTTTCAGTGGAAGCATACAACCAAATCATCCAAACGCATCCCTTGGGCACGGGGCAACCCACAGATGTCGCAAATCTCGTTGCGTTTCTTCTGAGCGATGAAGCCAGATGGATCACTGGTACGACAATCTTCATCGACGGTGGTTTTATGGCGAGGTCTTAAAAATGAACTACCTGGACTCAATAAAGAATAACTTACAAAATTTCAAGTTCACGGATTATTTCCGGCATCTGACCGCGGTACAGAAGGATGCCGACCTGTCAGCACACAGGCCGTTGCGTGTTGCGATCCTCCGCAGTTACACTCTGGATATGATGGAACCTATCCTTAAACTTCGACTAATACTTGAGGGTTTTAACCCTGTATTCTGGTGGGGAGATTATAATCAATTCAGGCAGGAAGTCCTTGATAATGAAAGCTCAATGTATCTGTTTAAACCTGACATTGTATTCTTGATGACGCGCATTGAAGAAATTCTTCCTGAGTTCGTATGGCAGTTTGCGAATAAGACCGCAAAAGTCTGGGAGGTTGAGATTCTGGATGCATCAAGGAACCTTGCGCACCTAGCGGATACGGTGAGCAGCCGCCTGCCTGCCCAGATCATCGTTCAGAACATGGCACTTAATTCGCCGCCTTTCTGGGGAATATACGATAGCCAGGAGATGCACAGCCAGTCTCACTTGATCCATCAGTTCAATCACGAACTTGTTCAGGCTTTTGAAAGTAGGCCAAATACATTCATCTGGGATTTCAACCAATTTCTACTGAGAAAAGGCATTGATAATATCTTCGATCCCAAACTTTGGTACATATCCAGCAACCCTTTCAGGCAAAATGCATATATAGACATTGTTGATGACCTGATTAAATACATTTTGAGTGCCTTGGCGATCGGGAAGAAATGCATTGTTCTTGACCTTGACAATACCCTTTGGGGAGGCATTGCCGGTGAGGACGGTATAAATGGTATATCATTGGGACATGATTACCCAGGTAATTGCTACGTGGATTTCCAAAGGGAATTACTTAAACTCTACCACCGGGGCATCATTCTTGCGATTAACAGCAAGAACAATGAATCGGACGCCTTTGGAATCATCGACAAACACCCGGATATGGTGCTTCGCCGTTTTCATTTCGCCGCATATCAAATCAACTGGAGTGACAAGGCAACCAATCTTTATATCCTGGCTAAAGAACTCAACATTGGCACTGAAAGCATGATATTTATCGATGATAACCCTGCAGAGTGCGAACTGTTGAGGCAACAATGCCCAGAATGTACTGTCCTTCAGATGCCAGAGAAACCATATCTCATACCGACGTTGTTTCGAAGACTGCACGGCATCGAAAATATCAGGCTGACAAACGAAGATCGCAAGAAGGGTGAAATCTACCAGGCCCAGCTACAGCGAAAGAAACTGGAGACAGTTTACAGAGATTTGGACGAGTTTTTGAAGGCTCTTGAAATGGAAATCGAGATCAGGTTGTCAGACGATTTCACAGTGCCTCGTATTTCTCAACTTACTCAAAAAACTAATCAGCTGAACATGACCACAAGGCGATACACTGAAGCTGATATCGTCCAATTCGCTAATTCCAATGAATCAGATGTGTTTTCAATATCTTCCAGAGACCGCTTTGGCGACAACGGTATCGTGGGTGTGCTTATTTTGAAGTTTCAAGAGGAGTCCTGTCATATCGATTCCTTTATGCTGAGTTGCCGGGTGATCGGCCGGACAATAGAACAGTCCATGATCGCGTTCATTGCAGAATATGCCAGGAAGCGAGGAGCCAAAATTCTCGTAGGTGAATACATCCCAACGAACAAAAATAAGCCAGCAAGTGAAATATATCAAAAATGTAGAATGCTGAAAGATAAAGACGGCAAATTCGTGGCCGACTTAACTACGCAGGAATTTACTTATTCCCCCTACATAAAACATCATCTCCCTTTTTGACATTACTTTTCGGGCTGCATCAGAGCAGCTCTGTCCAGTCCCAAGTTCATTTGCGTTGCCGGCCTGTAAGCCACGCATGAAGCCACTTGGTGGTTGAACTCTACTTCGTTCAAGATGAGCTGTCACGCCGAATCTTTCCAACTACTTGGATGAGCAACTGTGCGTCTGATTGTTCCCCGCCTCTTCCTCTCTCCCCCCCACATGTCCGGTGAAGAGATCCCGTTCATCCGGGAGGCCTTCGAGAGCAACTACATAGCGCCTCTGGGCCCCATGGTGGACGCGTTCGAAAGGGAGTTTTCAACACTTACGGGAATCGGGCACTGCGTGGCGGTATCGAGTGGTACGGCGGCCATGCACCTGGCGTTGAGGATCCTCGGGGTCGGGCCGGGCGACGAAGTCTTCGCGTCGACGCTCACCTTCATCGGCAGCGTGAGTCCCGTGACGTTTCTCGGAGCGACTCCCGTATTCATCGACTGCGACCGCACGTCCTGGAACATGGACCCGGATCTTCTGGCCGAGGAAATGAAGAGTTGCGCAAGGAAGGGAAGACTCCCCAGGGCCGTCGTTCCGACGGACTTGTACGGCCAGTGCGCGGACCTCGACCGGATCCTCGATATCTGCGATCCTTACGGCGTCCCGGTGGTGGTGGATTCGGCTGAGGCCCTGGGATCCACCTGCGCGGGCCGATGCGCGGGAAAGGGGGCGTTTGCGTCCGTTTACTCCTTCAACGGGAACAAGATCATCACCACGTCCGGGGGAGGCATGCTGGCGTCCGACGACCCGGCCTTTATCGAGGATGCCCGCAGCCTGTCTCAGCAGGCGCGGGATCCGGCTCCCCATTATGAACACTCCCGCATCGGGTACAACTACCGCATGAGCAACATCATCGCCGCCATCGGGCGCGGGCAGCTGCGGGTGCTCCAAGACCGCGTGCGCACAAAGCGCTCGATTTTCGAATACTACCGGCAGGCGCTGGGAGACCTTCCCGGGATCGAATTCATGCCCGAGGCTCCCTACGGCCGGTGCAACCGGTGGCTCACGGTGGTGCTCATCACCCCGGAGCGGTTCGGTACGGACCGCGAGGCGTTGAGGCTCTCTCTCGAGGCCGAAAACATCGAATCGAGGCCCGTGTGGAAGCCCATGCACCTGCAGCCCGTGTTCGCCATCGACGGGCGGGCCGGCCAAAAGGCTGCCGGAAAGGCGCAGCACGTTCCCGCCCGCGTGGTGGGGGGAGCGGTGAGCGAGGACCTTTTCCGGCGCGGATTGTGCCTGCCGTCCGGTACCCAGATGACCGAAGGGGACATGGAGAGGGTGGTCGCGGTGGTGAGGAGGAAAGCGAAGGGTTAAGTGAGGATTTTCAGGTGTTGAGTGGCAAGGGGTAGCTGGACTCAGGTGTTCGAGGTTGACGCAGGCCGCAGGAAGTGCGGTTTTTTTGTTTCTGGGCATGGGCATGGATACGAATCCCGGTACTTTCGGCTTCGGTGTCGTCGTTTCCCCACACGTCGTCATTTCCGCGAAGGCTGGAATCCAGTAATAATGACTGTGTACGGCGAAATATCGTCAGGAATGGGAATAGACCCTGCGACGACATGCATGCAGCAGGACAATACCGGGTGGACAGTCCTGTACGGCACGATCGGCCCTTGGCAGGCTGTTTTGGCAGGCTGGTGGCTGGATTCCCGCCTTCGAGACTGTGTCGTAATTGTAGGGCCTGGGAGTGGATTTTTATGGTTTAATAGGAATAAAAAATAGGCAAATCGGAAGGTTATGTGGTATAGTGTAGCCCTGAGAGCAGGAGGAAAAGGGCTATGGCT
>JABUEY010000090.1 GCA_013314815.1 Syntrophobacteraceae bacterium | reverse complement strand
TCTTCATTTGCCCGCCTACAAGGGGTCGACTCTTCGAGGCGGATTCGGTGCGGCGCTCAAGCACGTGGCCTGTGCCCTCAAAAGACAGGATTGCGGCGGATGCCTGCTTCGCGACCGCTGCGTCTATCTGTATCTTTTCGAAACCCCGCCCCCGGCGGATACGGAAATGATGAGCCTCTACCCGGCGGCGCCTCACCCGTTCATCATCGAACCGCCGGAGACTGAAGCGCGATGCCTGGGTGCCGGAGGATCGCTTGATTTCGGCCTGATTCTCGTTGGGAAGGCTCTCGATCATCTGCCCTATTTTATTTACGCATTCGCCAGCATGGGTCGCGAGGGGATCGGAAGACGACGGGGCAAGGCGAGTCTGGAGGCAGTCTACGCTGCGGGTTCCGACGGTCCTGTTTGCGTCTTTGACCAGGAAGAACAGGTTCTGAGACCATCACAGCCTTATCCAGACTGGGATTTCATTCAACAGAAGTGTGGTGATTTTGATGGGGCCGACAGGCTGGCAATGACTTTTGTTACCCCCACTCGCGTGAAGTTCGATGGTCGTTTCATAAACGATCCTCATTTTCATCACATTGCGAGATCGCTCCTTCGGAGAGTATCGAGTCTATCCTACTTCCACTGCGGCAGAAGATTGGAGCTGGATTTTCGAGGTCTGGTCAAGAAGGCTGAAAGGATCGAGCGGGTGTCTTGTGACCTGTCCTGGTACGACTGGGAAAGATACTCCAGCAGGCAAAAGCAGCGCATGGCACTTGGCGGATTCGTGGGTGCGGTCACATTTCGGGGAGAATTTCAAGAGTTTCTGCCTCTTCTGTTCTTGGGAGAGGTCATTCACGTAGGTAAAGCAGCGGGGTTCGGACTTGGGAAGTATGAAATCAGGATCGATTAAAGTGAAGAAGGTCGTACCGGGGATAAGTATCCTGACTGTTGATGAAGCGAGGGTGATCTATGTCCTACTCAATGTATGAAGTTGTGTTCGGAAGTTTGTTTCACGACATCGGCAAGGTGCTCCAGCGGGCTTTCGATCGTCCCGTAGATGTTGCCGGCCAGGATTATGACCTCGAGTCAACACTGTGCCCTTTGAATAAAGAAGGTAGATACACTCACCGACACGTTCTCTTCACCGAGGCATTTTTTGAGCTGATGAACAGACAGGGACTTCAATTGCCGAAAGGAGTCAATCTGGCAGCGGTGGGCAAGATTGCAGCGTATCATCACAAGCCTGACGGATGTGATTTTTCAGTCGCGGCGGCATGGATGTGTGCCTTGGGAGACCGCTTTTCAGCCGGGATGGAAAGGCGTTGCGAGGAGGATGCCGGCAGGAGTATCAGGTCTTATAAGACTACCCCGCTGAGTTGCCTTTTCGATGAATTAATCCTGGATGAGAATAGGTTGGGGACACCAGGGGCGCATTCATACAGTCTGGAGCTGCTGAACCCGGAAGACGAAACCAGTCTCATCCCCTTATTGCGGCCGCAGGACGGAATCATCAGAGAACTGCCATCCCGGTACCTGGAGGTATGGCAGGCATTTCTCCGCGATTTCAAGTCAATTGCTCAGAGAAGTGAACTCGGCGTGCAGCTTTTCGAGGAGGCGCTTCTTGGACTGCTGGAACGCACCACGTGGGCCGTCCCGTCCAGTACCGTCGATTTGCCTGATATATCTCTTTACGATCATTCCCGCATCACGGCTGCCATTGCTTCATGTCTGTTCCGTTATCACGATGAAAGAGGTGAGATTGATGATGTGAATGCCATCAAGGATATGGAATCCCCTAAATTTCGATTTGTGGCGGGCGATCTCTCGGGAATCCAGGGAACACTCTTGAAACTCGCAAGTCAGGGTGTGAAGAGCGTGAACAAGATCCTTCGCGCCCGTTCGTTTCTTTTGGGAGCGATTGCAGAATCGGCCACACTGCAACTGCTGGAAGCTCTGCGTCTGCCTCTCTGTTGCATCATACAGCAGGCGGGGGGCCGTTTTCTTGTCCTGGTTCCGGCAACCGAGGAAACGGACGGCGTGGTAGAAAGCCTTCGCAACAAATGGGACCGGCAGCTGCTGGAGAACTACACCGGGACTCTGGCTCTTAATGTCGCCCTGACTGAACCTTTTGCCGGTTCTGATTTCAGTGCTGAACGGTTCGGTACGGTCATGGCCCGCCTTGGACAATCCGTTGAAGAAGCCAAGCAGACACCCCTCTCGCATTGTGACCAGGGCGTGATGAAGCGCGAATTTCCCCTGGACTGCAGCTGTTCGGCATGTGGCATCAGGCCGGCGGAAAGGCTTTACGGGGACGAAGCTCGCTGTCCCACCTGCCAGAAAGAAGTGGAAACGGGAAGCCGGCTTGTACGAGCAAACTTGGTTCTCTGGGGGCGGAATCTGCCGGGGACATGTCATCCCGTCGATGTGCTGGGTTTGGATCTGGCACTCCTCGATAGAGAAGCCCTGCCAAATCTTGACGGAGTTCTCTCCATTCGTAAGACTCTGCATTTTAAGAGCTCCTTGCCATGGAGCATGCGTTACCTGGCGAACCACATTCCCATCTTCAAAAGAGAACAGGATCTCCGGGATCCGCGATACAAGATTGACCAGGACGAAAGCGAAACTCCAGTGGTCGGGGACCCGAAAACGTTCGCTCACATCGCCGCCGAGGCTACTGAACTTCATCACGATGGTACCATGAGAGGCAGGCCTTATCTCGGACTCTTGAAGGCGGACGTGGACTACTTGGGTTTCCTATTTCAATATGGGCTGCGGCGCACCGTCATGAATGACGACCGTTTTACGCTTTCACGACTGGCGCAATTGTCCAGAATGATGGATCTTTACTTCACGGGCTATCTGAAGGGCCTGCTGCATCGTGAATTCCCGGACACTTATACCGTATATGCCGGAGGTGATGACCTCCTTCTCATCGGACCCTGGACAAAAATGCTCGAACTGGCCTGGCGTATCCATGAGACATTCCGTGCCTATACCGGACATAACCCCAACATCACACTCTCCGCAGGTTTGACACTCCTCAAGGCCAGTCACCCGGTAAACCGAGCCATCAAGGAGGCGGAGGTTTTTCTTGAAACCGCCAAGGAGGCGGCAGGCGGGCAAGGGACCGTGAGAAACCGCATCTGCGCGCTCATGGCCAAGCCTCTTCCGTGGGATCGCTACAAGGAAAAGCTTCAGGATGCAAGCTGGGTAATTGAGCAGATGCAGGGTGAAAACGCCGTCAGCACTGGTTTTGTTTATCACATCATGAAGATAGCGAGCGATGCTGAAGCCGTTGCTGAAGGCCAAGTGTTGAAGGCGGACTGGCGAGCACGGCTCGCCTATCACCTGTCAAGAAATATCAAAGGTTATGACGATGCAGACAAGAAGAGGAGGGTCGTTCAATGGTTGGAGCGTCTTGGTTTGGATAATCAGTTGAAGCTCACCAAGGACTACTCGAATCTTTACGAATGGCGATTGCCGCTTGAAATTGCACTGTACAGGAACCGTAGGTAAAGGAGGACAAAACATGCCTAATCACGGCAGACAGAATCCAAGACAGGCTGGACAGACCAGGGGAGGCCATGGAGGTGCCGCACCAACATCCGTACCTGTAGCGACACGGATCCAATACTTCATGGACTCAGAGAAACAAAAACTGGATCCAGTCTTGGTTGATGCAAAAGCCCAGGAATGGGCAAGTTCTTTTGTATTTGTAAGAAGAGAGGACACTCCACTGAAAACAACTCAAATGCGTCGATTCTACGATGATCTGAAAGCCATCGAGCGCAGGATCCTCCTTGGAAAAGATGTCCATGCACAGCAAGCCAATTTTGAGCGGGACCGTGCGCTGATTCTCATGTTTAAGGCGAAGGCCGTTTACGCTGAGAAACGCAGGGTCTCTCCCAGGGCATTTACCCAGTTCATCTTCGATCACATGGAATCGATCAAGGAATTAAGGGACTTCCAGGCCTTTCTGAAAATCTTCGAAGCGGTTGTGGCGTTTCACAGATTCTTTTCAGAAGAAAGATAAGGAGGGGTGGATATGAGGCTTATAGAAAGCAGAATACTGACAGGCCGAGTCAAGGTCCTGACGGGCCTTCACATAGGGGCCGGCAAGGATGCGATAGAAATCGGAGGAATAGACAGTCCGGTAGTCAAGAATCCCTACACGGCGGAGCCGTATATACCGGGGTCTTCTCTCAAGGGAAAGCTGCGCTGTCTCATGGAATGGTCGACCGATAGGATCGAGACCGACGGCAAAACCTGGGAGGGAGGCGGGGAAACCAATCCTGACCGGCTGGCTCAGGATCCGGTGCTTCGAATCTTCGGCACGACCAATAAACGCTGGAAAGCGGGTCCGACACGGCTGGTTGTGCGCGATTGCCCCCTTAACGCGAAATGGCGTGATGCCGTAATCGAACGAGGCCTTCCCTTCACGGAAGAGAAGTTCGAAAACAACATCGACCGGATACAGGGAAAGGCGGGCCAGGGCATCCGCAGGACGGAGCGTGTCCCCGCGGGGGCATCCTTCGACATGATGATGGTATATCGAGTCTTTGACATCGGTGACTCGGGGGAGTCGGACAGGGCGTTTTTCCAGGAGCTTCTGAAGGTCATGCGCCTGCTGGAATACGATGCCCTTGGCGGATCCGGGTCCCGGGGCTACGGGCGCATTCGATTCGAGGATCTAAGCGAGAATGGAATAAGTCTCCAGGAGAAATTCGAATCCATTCTGCCGGATGAAATCATCCGGATAGGAAGGACGGCTTGAGATGCCCTACTACCGAATTACCCTGACCCCACTGGGTCCTATTGGGACACCCCTGGTTTCAGGAACTCTCTGGGGGCATGTCGCATGGGGGATTCGCTATGGGGAGGGGGAAGAAGCACTCACCCAGTGGCTTGCGGAACAGGAAGAGAGCCCGTGGCTGTTGTCAAGCTTCATGCCCTGCGGGTTTCTCCCAAAACCGCTCTTGAAACCTGTGGTGCGCACCCGCGAATCGGCGGATCTCACAGTCATGCGCAAGGAAAAGAGAGCGAGGAAGAAGCAGTACATCAGTGAATCGCTGTTCTTGCGTATTCGATCCAACATGAGTGAGACGGTGATCGATCAGGCGTTGTCTGAGGGTGCCCTCGACGAGGAGGACACGGAACCATTATTTCTGGAAAAGACCAGGGCGCACAATCGAATCGACCGTCTCGCGGGCAGGACCCCTCAGAGCGGGGGATTGTATTTTGATGAGTTGCATTTCTTTAAAGAAGGCAAGGCGTTACAGGGTTTCGCATACACCCGCGAACCGTGTGTCGACAGGCTGGAATCGCTCTTGAACCTTGTCGGAGAAAATGGGTTCGGGTGCAACGCGAGTACGGGGTGCGGACAGTATCGATGCAGCGTCACAGAAGAAAAGAAGCTTTTTCAATACACGGGGAATCGAATGATGAGTCTTTCTCATGGGGTGCGTACAAAGAACATGCTTCACGTACGCTACAGACAGCATGTGCACTTTGGAAAGACAGGGGGGCATTACGCGACGGGGAGCTTCAGTCCTTTCAAGTATCCGCTGCTGATGATGTGCCCGGCCGCGACATTCACCCCTTCAGACGACGGCCCCTTCGGGGAACTCCTCCACGGCGTCCATCACGATCCCGCCCTCGCCTCCATCGTCCATTATGCACTGCATTTGCCTCTTGCCTTCTCGGAGGTGGAAGTATGACTATTTACAGATTCCGTGCTCATGCGCTTACACCGGTCCATATCGGGTCAGGCTGGGAAATCGATCCGACAGAGTTTACAATCCATGAAAACCAGCTCCTGCATTTCAGCCCCACGAGGGTGTTGAACAGTCTGGGGACCGAAGATGCAGGCCGGTTGGTCTGGTTGTTGAGTGATGCCAACCTTAATACGCTGCAGTCCTTCCTGCGCAGCCATCTCGATCCCGAGAACCATGGGATTGAAAAGATTGATGTTTCAAAGGGTTTCAAAGACGGATTTACATTGAGAGCCAGTGCGCCCGACAGCCGGTTTCGGGTGTTCATGATGCCGCGCAATGATCACCTGGGACAGGTGTACATGCCGGGGTCCAGCATCAAGGGTGCGATACGAACGGCTGTTGTGAACCACTTCGCGAATATCGAACCCGGCACTCGAAACGCAGTGCGGGAGGCTTTAAGGCGAGCGCCCGATCGCGATAGAGCGGAAACATTGGAAGCCAGTGCGCTCAATCGTTCAAAGTCCCAGACCGAACGCGACGTTTTCAGGCTGGTTGACGTGGAAGATGTTGCACTGCCGGAAAATTCCACGAGGATCGACCGGGTGGTCAATGTACATCCCGACAGACAGGGATCGGAAGGGATTCAGATCTGGGTGGAGCGCATGAAGGCACGGTCGGAATCGAGTCAGCCTCCCTCTTTTTCAGTGGCTCTTCATATCGATACTCGTGCGATGGAGCATGAGCGTGTGCGGTCTCTCCTCGGAAGGACTCTTGACATAGACACCATCATCAAAGCCTGTAATCGTTTTTACTGGAAGAGAATGGTGTCGGAGGCAGAGAAATTCGACGGCAAGTCATCCCCCGGCGATACGACCTGGAAAGCTCTTTACAGTCTCTTCCCCAGGGGAAGAAAGCCGGATGATGACATTGTGGCCATTGAGCCCTCAAAGCCTTACTGGTGCACGACGGAAAAGAAAAGAATGCTCATGAGGGTCGGCCGTTTTTCGCATTTCGAATCCCTTTCGGTGGATGAACATCGGCAAGGCTGGAATGTACAGGCAAGGAGGCCGATTACCGACATGGGAGCAACGCGCTCCCGTTGCGTAATGGAGAACGGCCTGCCGCCCATGCCGTTCGGGTGGATTCTGCTGTCCCTTGAGGAATGAGTTTACGAGAAGATCCTGGGAGCCGCAATGAAAGCTTTTCTCATCTTTTCCCATCACCTGACGGAAAAGCAGCATGAAGACCTGCGATTGAACTGGAAGATCACGGACTTGGTGCCGTTGCCATCTCAACTTCAAGATTTGTGGTCCAATATTCCTGCTCAGATCGAGTTGATTGAAGCGTATATCGAGCCGGTAACTGAATGGCTGAGTTCCGGATCATCACCAGGTGATCTGGCGCTGATCCAGGGAGACTCCGGAGCCACCTGCATCCTCGTGCAGGCAGCCTATCGGTTTGGATTGGTCCCTGTTTACTCCACTACAGAACGGATCGTTCGGGAAAGACGTTCTGTCGATGGCAAGGTTTACCAGGAGAGGGTCTTTGAACACGTGAGATTTCGAATCTACGGGAGGTAGTCATGCCCAGAGTCCTATTGACTACGCTGGGGACAGGGAGTTACGTCGAAGGCAGCTACATCTTAAAAGGACAGACATCGTCCTGCACACCCTTCATTCAGGAGGCCCTGGCTGAAATCTTGTGCAGATCCTGGAATTCGCAGGACAGGATCGTTGTTTTCTGCACGGAAGCAGCAAGAAAAACGCACTGGATAAATGGCGGCATGTTCGATCCAGGGCTCGAATCACGTCTGAAAAACCTTTCAGTCCCGCCCGCCATCGAAAGTGTGGGCATCCCCGATGGGAGGTCCGAGGCGGAGATCATGGAGATCTTCGATACGGTGTATAGCGTACTGAAGCACGAAGACGAGGTCATTCTGGATATCACTCATTCCTTTCGTTCCCTACCGCTCTTGAACGCCGTGATTCTTAATTACTCCAAGGTACTCAAGAACATTCATGTCGCCGCAATCTACTACGGCGCTTTCGAAACCCTCGGTCCGTTGGAGTCTGTCAGGAACCTCCCCCTCGAATGCAGGCAGGCTCCGGTGTTCGACCTGACCCCTTATGATACACTACTGGAGTGGTCCGTGGCCGTCGACGATTTTGCGCGGCACGGCTGGACAGTGAGACTCCAGTCGCTGGTCAGCCGGGAGGTTTCCCCCATTCTGAGAGAAACTCGGGGAAAAAATGAAACCGTCAGGATACTCGACAGGTTGTCAAGAAGACTGCACCAGATGGGTCTGAATATTCTGACGGCCCGGTGCCCGGAAATAGAGAAATTCAATTCCCTCAGTTCCCTTGTGGACAGCATAAAAGGGCAGCAGGTCATCCCTCCTCTTAATCCACTCCTGGATCTGCTTTCGTCGAAAACAAAACCTTTCGAGACCGCCTCCCCCGAGGAAAAGGGCTTCGAGGCCGTGGAGTGGTGTGTCGCTCATAACCTTGTGCCGCAAGGATACACCATCTTACGTGAAACCCTCATCAGCGGTCTTTGTCGTCTGTTGGATAAGGACCTGAAGTCAAGAACAGAAAGAGAGGACTTCGTCGGCAGCCTGCTGAATGTAGTCGGCCAGAGGAAGCAGCCGACTGATTGGAAAGGAGAGCTTGCAGATCGCAGAAAAGAGGCGGAGGCCATAGTGAAGAGGCTGGGGCCTCCTTTTCAAGACCTTGCCGACGCGTTCCAGGGGATAAGGGACCGCAGAAACGATATCAACCATGGCGGGTGCGGCAAGGGATGCACGACCGCGGACAGGCTGATCCAGGATCTGGGAGAGAAGCTGATCCATGCGAGAAAGGCCTGGAATGAAATCGTGAAATGTACGGCGGCCGGACAATCGGACTCTCCTGGCCCTGGTTCCAATATATCAGAATAAGAAACAATTTTGAGTTTTTTCCAGCAAACGCGTACCCCGACAGCTGTCGCTCAAAGGTGGAACAGACCCACCACAACGTCATTTCAGCAAAAAAGGTGGGAATCCAGGAAGGGTAACCGTGCATGGCGAAACAGTCCTTTTGTACATCTTGGCAGGCAGACCGAACTGTGGGCCGTATGTCGGTATGGCATCGAATCCGGTGCGGCGGACAGGGCATCACAAATGGGGCATGGTCGAAGAAATGGATAGAGCAGGGCAGTCCCGGTTGGAGAGATCTTTATGGCGCGGGCCGCGCTTGGGCTGGATTCCCGCCTTCGCGGGAATATCGTTTTGATTCTCGCGGAGATGAGGTTGTTTCGGGATCGGGGGAATGACATTGTTTCGGGAATGACATCGGGATGCCGTCGATTCTTTGCGTGAAAAGCACCGGAGGTACTTGTTTGCCGGATGAACCGAATCTCGTGGATACAGCGCTGGCGAATTTTGTCCCAAGGCATTTTTCGGGAAGCCGGCATGCTGAGTCTTTCAACTCCGGCACGTTATTCCTGATTTTTCCAGGAGGTGATATGAGATCCACATTCTCCGAACGCGGCGCTCACGCTTCTTCCGACTCTCCAGGTCCCTTGAAGCAGGCGGAATACTTCCTCTCCTCCGGCGAGGAGGAAAAGGCCCGCGACCTCGCTGTCAGGTGGCGCATGGTCCCTGGGCAGAGTCCGGCTGCGTACCGGGGGTGGGGCGAGGTGTGCCGAGAGCTCGGAATGGCCCGGCAGGCGGAGGAATGCTTCAGGATGGCGTTGAGGATCGACCGGGACGATACGGATTCGCTTTTCCTCCTGGCGGAACTGTGCGCGGATGTCGGCCGGTTCGAGGAAGCGATGGGGATCCTGCGGCGGATTGTGCGAAGGGATCCCGGGCACACTCGGGCCAGGGAACTCCTTGCCGAAAACTACCGGGCTTTGGGGTTCACGGGCCGGGCCGAAGCCCTGTGTCCCCAGCCTCAGCCTCGGACGTACGAGGATTTCGAGCGGTATTTTCCCCCTTCGGTCGGAAGCGAAGACGTCGCAAGGTTCACGAGTCTCTTTGCGGGGCGCGAACAGGGCTATGCCGTCCAGGCGGTCGACTCGCGAACGGGCGAAGTCCGCCTCGAATATCGGCCCGGGTTTGTATCGCCTGAAATCGTGGTTCCGCACATCCTCGGTGAGGCCACCCTGGCCGTGTATCCCATGCGGTCGGACCATACCGTCCGGCATGCGGTGGTGTCGTTGCACATCGATGCGGCGGTTCGCGAACAAAACATCCGAAACCGCAGCTATCTTCGCGCACTCGACGACAAGATGAAATCCCACGTGATGAAGCTCGCCCGCTGCGCGCGACTGTACGGGATTCCCGCCTACCCGGAGGATGCGGGAACCTTTTCGTACCGCCTCTGGTTCTTCTTCGACGGCTTCGTCCATTTCCTCAAGGCCGGCCGCTTCGCCAAGGCGTTCCTCGAAAAGGCTCCACCTGCGGAAGGCAGCTTCGTGGCCGAACCCCTGCTCGCCACGAAGCCCGTGGGGATCGGCTGGATGGAACGGGCCGTGGTCCTCCCCTCGGGATTGAAAGGAGTACGGGACGCCGCTGCCTGTTTCTCGATGCGGACGGTATGCCCTACCCGGAACAGCTCAAACACCTGCGGCGAATAAGGGAGATGGATCCCTCGGAGGCGTTGCGGGTGTTTTCGGGTGCGGACGGACATCGGGAAATCCGCTCTTCGAGCGCGGTGAATCTTCCGGGGCGAGCGGATACTCTTGCACGATACTGCCCCGTGGTGAACGAACTGGTACGCCGGGCGCAGGCAGGCAGGATCCTTCGCCGCGAGGAAAAGGTCGTTCTTTTCTATGCTGTGGGCCTGCTGGATGAGGGCTGCAGGGCACTCCACGACATTCTCGAACCCTGCCCGGACTATCGCTTCGAAAAGGTGCAAAGGCAGGCGGCACGTCTCAAGCCGGCACCCATCAGCTGCCTCAAGATCAGGGAACTCCTGCCCGAAATCACCGCGTCCGTGGGGTGCAATTGCTCGTTCGACCTGCGGGGAGGCAGGTACCCTTCGCCCGTCCTCCACGCGGCGCCGCATCTCGTCCCCGTATCCGACGCCTTCGCTCCGCCGGAAAATGCTCCCGTTCGGGACGTGGCCCGCCGCTACATCGACCTTCGCCTGCACCTCGAAGAGATGTCGACCGCCCTCGGCCGCCTCGAACGCGAACTCGACGCCCGTTTCCAAAAGAAGAAGATCCACGGCCTCAAAATCGACCGAATCACTCTCACCCGGGAAGAACACGAAGGGCGCGTGGCCTGGCGCATGGAGAGAACCTGATGTCCGTAGCCTACATACTGGAACCGAACACATCGCTACACCGCGAAGGAGACCGCCTGGTCGCGAAAAAGGACGGCAGAAGCCTGCAGGCTCTGCATCTTTTCAAGCTCGATCAACTGGTTCTTTTCGGAAGCGTGTTTCTCACTCCCGCCGCTCTTTCGACCCTGCTCGACAGGAACATCGACACCGTCTTCATGACCGCCTCTGGCAGATACAGGGGGAGGCTCCAGCCGCCTTTCAGCAAGAACATCAGCCTGCGCCGGGACCAGTTCGGGAGACTCGGCGACGAACGCTTCGGCCTCGAAATCGCCCGCAGCATCGTTTCCGGCAAGCTCGCCAACGCCCGCACCATGCTGCTTCGGCTGAACCGCAGCAGGCAGGAACTCGACCTCGACAACGCCGTCCTGTCTCTCAAGCAACTCTCGGGGCGAGCCTCCGAAGCGGAAGACATGGATATCCTCAGGGGCCTGGAAGGACGGGCGGCCGTTCTTTATTTCGAAGGGTTCTCGAAGGGGTTCCTGGTCGAAGGGGTCACATTCCGCAGGCGGGTGCGAAGGCCTCCCACCGACCCGGTGAACGCACTGCTCAGCCTCGGCTATACCTTTCTTTTCAATGCCGTCATGGCATCGGTGAGCGCCGTCGGGTTCGATCCATACCTCGGCTGCCTCCATTGCGTCGAATACGGCCGCCCGTCCCTTGCCCTGGATCTCATGGAAGAATGGCGCCCCGTTCTCGTGGACAGCCTCGTGCTCAGTGTTTTCAATCTCGGGATTCTCACACTCGACGATTTCGTCACGGTACAGGCATCCGAACAGGACGTCGAAGAAGCTGAAGGAGCCGACCCGCTCGAAGATCCCATGGAAGACGACGCCGACAGGACATCGAAGCCGCGCCTGCCCGTGCGTCTCACCGATTCGGGATTCAGGAAGTTCATCACGCAGTGGGAACGCAAAATCAACGAAAGGATCCGCTTTCATCTCACAGGCCGGCAACTCGACTACCGCGGCTGCATCGAAGAACAGGTCAGGCACCTGGCGAGAGTCGTTCGAGGCGAAGAAGACCGCTACCGGCCGATGCCGTGGAAATAAGGGGCTCTTGGAGGACACTCACGTGTATGTCTTGGTTTCCTACGACATTGTCGACGACCGGGTTCGCAACCGCCTCATGAAGTATCTCATGGATTTCGGGGAGCGCATTCAATTGAGCGTTTTTGAATGCGATCTCGATGAGGCGACCTACCTGAAGATGAAGAAGGGAGTCGAGACGATCGTCAACCGGAAGGAAGACAGCGTGAGGTTCTATCGCCTGTGCCGGGGATGTGTGGACCGGGTGGTGATATCCGGCTGGGGTGAAATAAAAGAGGACGAAGGGTTCGAAATCATCTGATAATGGTGGTGCGTTCATGTCCAGGAAGACAGCCCATATTCTGGCAAGCTACGATATTCATGATCCCAGACGGCTGGCCAGGGTGGCGAAGATCATGAAGAACTACGGGGAACGGGTGCAGAAAAGCGTTTTCGAATGCAACCTGGGCGACGAGCATTTCGCAAGAATGAAGGATCGCGTGGATTCGGTGATCGACCATGCGGAAGACAGCGTGCGTTACTACTTCATCTGCGACAAATGCATCGACAACGTCGATGTTGTGGGCTTAGGACGCGGTTTTGCCGAAGACTCCGACATTGCAATCATTTGATCGCGCGAAGGGGGGCGGTGAAAAGCCGGTTGTACAAGTGGCTGAAATTGCACGTATTTCCGAACCGGGAGGGAGGAGGTATGCGAAAATTGGATTTGTGTGAAATATCCGCATGTTACTGCAAGTCTCAGTGGAGGGAAGAGCAGTTCCGTCAGGTAGATCGGGCCTGCGAACCAAAGGTTCGCGCAGAGTCGGCTCTAATCGCCCGTCAGCACTGCCGGGGTAGAGCCCGCAACGGAATAGATGACCTGATGAATAAGGGATTGAGACGTGAGCCTAAGGCCTTCGTCATAACGAAGGCCTGTCATACGGAATAGATGACCTGATGAATAAGGGATTGAGACGCATTTCTCCTTTTCTGTGAGTTTGAGTTATTCCCTAGGAACGGAATAGATGACCTGATGAATAAGGGATTGAGACCCTTTCGTACTTTCATGTATACCCCTTAGATATTTAGAACGGAATAGATGACCTGATGAATAAGGGATTGAGACATTGCATAATTAGGTACTTTTTTTCTTCGTATGTCATGAACGGAATAGATGACCTGATGAATAAGGGATTGAGACGTAGTGGATCTTAGTAAGGAAGGAAATATAAAAACACAAAACGGAATAGATGACCTGATGAATAAGGGATTGAGACTTAACGGCCTCTTCAGGGGTCTTGTTGTTGACCAAGACGGAATAGATGACCTGATGAATAAGGGATTGAGACATGATGCCTTGCTGTCGCAAACGCCAATCACGAACAAACGGAATAGATGACCTGATGAATAAGGGATTGAGACCAACCCGTGCATAATCCAGCCCACAATGAACTCTATGGACGGAATAGATGACCTGATGAATAAGGGATTGAGACCTACCAGAAGTAATTGTAGATACTACTGCTGGTTGTGGCACGGAATAGATGACCTGATGAATAAGGGATTGAGACATCTTTCTCACCAAAGATATTTTCTATACTAGATACTCGCAACGGAATAGATGACCTGATGAATAAGGGATTGAGACTCTTTTCAGAAGTTGCTGTTTTTGATTTATAGATAAAAACGGAATAGATGACCTGATGAATAAGGGATTGAGACTATAAATCTAAACCCTCCTTAATTCTCAAAATACAGTTTTAACGGAATAGATGACCTGATGAATAAGGGATTGAGACGTATAGGGGGATTATGCAATTTACACGGTCCATAAATACGGAATAGATGACCTGATGAATAAGGGATTGAGACGCTAAATAAACTCAGCCTCGTTTACTTCTAATTTTACGATAACGGAATAGATGACCTGATGAATAAGGGATTGAGACCCGAGTGGTAGAGTTGATGCCTTTTTGAGAAGTTCAGAACGGAATAGATGACCTGATGAATAAGGGATTGAGACTTACATACAAACAGGTTTGCTTCAATGGGTACAATTAACGGAATAGATGACCTGATGAATAAGGGATTGAGACATCGAAGGTCAAGGTCTCAAGGCCGTCAGCTTCCAGCGTAACGGAATAGATGACCTGATGAATAAGGGATTGAGACTTAGCCCTCCACTCTGAACTGTGTTGGGCAGTGCTTGAACGGAATAGATGACCTGATGAATAAGGGATTGAGACACATAACGTGTACCTCGGTTCAGGTTTGATGGTGATTAAACGGAATAGATGACCTGATGAATAAGGGATTGAGACCAGTTCGTCTTTCGATGCCTTGGCAAGCGCAGCATCAAAACGGAATAGATGACCTGATGAATAAGGGATTGAGACCCATTCCGTTAAGACGCTTGATGGCGTCAGTTAAGAACGGAATAGATGACCTGATGAATAAGGGATTGAGACTTATCCTACTGGCTCAATGCTTCCAACTTAGTCCGTTGAAACGGAATAGATGACCTGATGAATAAGGGATTGAGACTTCGATGTTGCCCAGTAGCAAGTGCAACCCCTGTGCCAACAACGGAATAGATGACCTGATGAATAAGGGATTGAGACAAGGTGGAGCAGGTAGTCAACTGGGTCGGTCTCGACTGTAACGGAATAGATGACCTGATGAATAAGGGATTGAGACTTCTTGCATCTCAGTCGTTCCTTTCTCAGCTAGAGGTAACGGAATAGATGACCTGATGAATAAGGGATTGAGACACTTACCATTACATGCTGTCATTTTACCCGATACGTGGCAAACGGAATAGATGACCTGATGAATAAGGGATTGAGACTCTGATCATTTGCTGCGTTTCTCCTTCACTGAGGTGAAACGGAATAGATGACCTGATGAATAAGGGATTGAGACTTATTTCTTAGGTCTACGGACAGTCTGAGGCTTTTCCGGAACGGAATAGATGACCTGATGAATAAGGGATTGAGACGTCAGAATAGTTATGGGCACTCTTGTTTGTTATGTATACTAACGGAATAGATGACCTGATGAATAAGGGATTGAGACGCAGTGCTTGTTCCAAATGGTCTGGGCGCGGTGCGGGTAACGGAATAGATGACCTGATGAATAAGGGATTGAGACTTTAAGCTCCGGGGTGACGGTAACACTCTGGGCCAATAACGGAATAGATGACCTGATGAATAAGGGATTGAGACGAGAGCTGCGCCGAGCATCTCAGCTCTGCGATCTTCCCTGTAACGGAATAGATGACCTGATGAATAAGGGATTGAGACGGCCTGTATGTAAGGCCTTGGCTTTCTGAATCCAGTCGTAACGGAATAGATGACCTGATGAATAAGGGATTGAGACTTCGTTTTCAATGTCTGGCATTCGCTCGATCCCTGTATAACGGAATAGATGACCTGATGAATAAGGGATTGAGACTCGTGGAGCGGGAGACTGATAGGTGGTACAGGTGTTGTCTAACGGAATAGATGACCTGATGAATAAGGGATTGAGACGTTTGATGGTGATTACTGATTGCTTGCCAAACTTCCATTAACGGAATAGATGACCTGATGAATAAGGGATTGAGACCCGGACTTACCAGCGGCAGAGTCGCCAAGCTTGTGGCCCAACGGAATAGATGACCTGATGAATAAGGGATTGAGACAAGCTGTCTCGAATGCGCCAGTATTCAATACGTTTCTGCTTAACGGAATAGATGACCTGATGAATAAGGGATTGAGACTTGGCATTCCTTAACTATCATTTTAGCATAATCAGGTCAACGGAATAGATGACCTGATGAATAAGGGATTGAGACCCACAATATAGAATGAGAGGATATCTGTAAACTTAAAAGTCAACGGAATAGATGACCTGATGAATAAGGGATTGAGACTGCACACCGGCGTTGTTTAAATTAACAGCCGTATCGAAAAACGGAATAGATGACCTGATGAATAAGGGATTGAGACTAGCCAAGCATTCCCGTCAATAACTTCTTGAAATTCCTAACGGAATAGATGACCTGATGAATAAGGGATTGAGACGAATTTCAAGCACGTAGTCATAGAGGATGGCCATCTGAACGGAATAGATGACCTGATGAATAAGGGATTGAGACCGTTCAGATCGTGATCGAGTGCCTGAGGTGCAGATATGTCCACAACGGAATAGATGACCTGATGAATAAGGGATTGAGACACTCCCCGAGGCATTCAAACTCGCCGGTCCAAAACGTCAACGGAATAGATGACCTGATGAATAAGGGATTGAGACTTTCCAGCGTCTTTATCTGGCCGGAGATCTCTGAAAGAACGGAATAGATGACCTGATGAATAAGGGATTGAGACCGGTCCAAAACGTCCTACCAGTGGTATTCCAGTTCGTCTTTAAACGGAATAGATGACCTGATGAATAAGGGATTGAGACAGGACATTGAAGGTGCCGTGCACGTGATGCAGCCCCCCCGCAACGGAATAGATGACCTGATGAATAAGGGATTGAGACATTTTAGTATCTGATGGTGTGTCAAGTTCACTTACCTGAACGGAATAGATGACCTGATGAATAAGGGATTGAGACCAAATGTTGTCACAT
>JABUEY010000089.1 GCA_013314815.1 Syntrophobacteraceae bacterium | reverse complement strand
TTCCTCCTGCTCTCAGGGCTACACTATACCACATAACCTTCCGATTTGCCTATTTTTTATTCCTATTAAACCATAAAAATCCACTCCCAGGCCCTACAATTACGACACAGTCTCCTTCGCGGGAATCACGATGTGTCGCTAAATCGCGCTGTGATACCGAATGGCGTTGTTACGGGACTGGCGTTGTGATGTCGACTGAGGTTGTGATCATCGCGGGAATGACGCTGCATCGGGAATGACGCTGCATCGGGAATGACGTTGCATCGGGAATGACGTTGCATCGGGAATGACGTTGCTGTGGGAATGCTTCGTCTATGGAACTCTCAGCAGACGGAACCCGATGTCGTAGCTTCGCCTCGACGGCGAAAGCAGGACATCACGGCTGGAACAGCCGACGTATCCGAGCCCGCTGTACCAACTCCCTCCCCGCACCGTGTGCATGGAGCCCCGGGGCGTGTGTGGAGAATGCATGGATCCGTCGCGGTAGGCGTCGATGTCGCAGAAGTCTTCCATCCATTCCCACACATTCCCCTGCATGTCGTGGAGTCCCGCTCCGTTCGGTTTGAATTGTCCAACGGGGGATGTGTAGACAAAGCCATCCTCGCAGGGGAAGGTCTTCCAGGCGGGGAAGGCGCTCAGAGCGGTCCGGTCGGCCACGTTGGCCGATGTGCAGATCCCTTCGGCACCTGCCGTCGTGCAGTCCGCTTCCGCTCCGGTCTCACATGCGTAGTGCCATTCCGCCTCCGTGAGCAATCGAAACCGTCCGCTGCCCGTTTCGGACAGCCAGGCCGCCATGGCTGTGGCATCATTCCAGGAAACATGCACAACCGGATGGTCGTCGGTTTGGTCGAACCCCGCTTTTTCCCATGAAAAGCCGGACTTCTTCTCCCACTTTCCCGTATACAGCCAGGAGAAGCCTTCTTTTTCCGCATCGGTTCGATAGCCTGTGGCCTCGACAAAGATCCTGAACTGGCCACGGGTGACCTCGTACTTTCCTGCCCAGAGACCCTGGCCGCAGATTTCCCGCGGTTTCGCGTCGGGCAGGGATGCGGCTTTGGGGTCCATTGCACAGTGCATCCGCACACATCCGGCGGGAACCCGGACAAATTCCATGCCTGTGAGAGGCTCCTTCCACGTTTCGATTTCCGAGGCATGAGCACAAGGGTACCGCACTGAAAGGGAAGGCAATGGTGCGGAATGGAGAAAGACGAAGAGGAAAAGCAGGGTAATAAAGAGGCTTTTCATACGGCGAATCTCCGTGGGTCAGGGTGTTCGTCGGGTGTCGCTCCAGATTCAGTGGGTAAACGACATTAGCACCGGCGCCGGGAATCTGTCCAGTCGATTGGAAAAGGCGGGTGGGTGCGGACGAATCGTGAACCGGATTTTATGCCCGCGTACGGAGCAGACAATCTATCCCTGCAGGGATACTTCCTATTTCCCGTGTTCATGCTTATGGTAATTGTTACGAAACCTGGGCAGACGAAACAACGCGAAACAGTGAAGGGTGCATCCATGGTCAGGTTCAACGGAATTCATCATATGGCGATGGTTACCGGCGATATGGATTCAACGATCCGTTTCTGGCGGGATTTGCTCGGCATGAGACTGGTGGCTGGACTCGGGAAACCAGGTTACAGGCACTATTTTTTCGAAATATCCACGGATTATCATATAGCCTTTTTTGAATGGACGGGAGCCGAACCTGTTCCGGAAAAGGATCACGGACAGCCTGTCAAAGGCCGGATCATCTTTGATCACGTTTCGTTTGGAATCGAATCGGCGGAAGGTCTGTGGGACCTCAAGGACCGGATCGCCGCCGCCGGATTCTGGGTGTCGGACGTGATCGATCACGGAATCATCCATTCCATCTACACCTTCGATCCCAACGGTATTCCCATTGAATTCAGCTACGTCGTACCGGGCGTCGACATTGGTAAGAATCCTCACATGGTCGATTCGGCGCCGTCTTCCGTTACACTCGAAGGACCGGAACCCAGGCCGGGCGTCTGGCCCGCCGTGAAAGAAGCGACGCCGGCTGCTGAACGCCATGTCTTTCCCGGAGAAGGCAGGGAACTGCTGCAGGCGGGTAGGAGGAATCACTATGCCCGGGGCCGCGACTGATTTCCACTCCGCTTCGGATCAGTCTGATGAATCGGCTGCCGGATCTATGGATAACGGGTAAAGGAGGAAGGGGTTTTTGTCCGCGATTGCCCCTCCCAAGAGACGGCTCGTGTTGGTGGCGGGTTGAAAAATAAGGAAAAACGGCTCGAAAATAAATCCTTGATGTCCTGGTCGCACTTTGTGATATGATTCAAACTGCATGGAGAGGGAGCCGGGACTTATGGACAAGCCGAAAAAGACCCTTAAGGGATTCACCGTAAGCAGGCGGTGCGACACCTGTGGCAAGCGGATCGATATCGCGGTGGACGAAGGTGAAAAATGTATGCTCAAGTGCTCGCAATGCGGCAAGGAGTATAAATTTTACTTCAAGGCTCAATCGCACATGTTCCCTTGCCTGTTTTGTTCCCTGTTGCTGTTGATGTAGCCCTGCTGCCCCGGTTACGTCACATCCCGCAAACAGATGCCGCCTCCGCTTCGATGGTCGTTCACGATCGGCGGAGGGAAAGCCGGGGTTCGTCCGGCGGCAAAAGGCACTGGTGTTTCCACCTCATCCAGTCACACTCCCGGAACAGGTCATGGCAAAAATCACAGATGAAGTGTTTATGGTCGGGGGAGGCCGCCTCACAGCCCCTGAAGACGCTGCGGTGTACTTGATCCATTTTTCCGGGCATGCCGCGATCGTGGATGCCGGCTGCGGCTTTGCCGGTCACGAGCTGATCAGAAACATCAACCGCTGTGGAGTCGATTCCTCCCGTATCGAGTATCTTCTGATCACCCACTGCCACTTCGATCATACGGGCGGGGTGCACGATCTCAGGTCCCGCCTGAAATGCAGGGTTGTCGCTCACGAACTGGAAGCGGAGTATCTTGAAAGGGGAGACAACAGGGTTACGGCCGCCGGTTGGTACGGAGCGGTTATGAAGCCTTTTCAAGTGGATATCCGGCTGTCCGGTTCCGAGACCGAAATCCTCCTGGGAGAGAGGGTCGTCAGGGCGATCCACACTCCGGGTCATTCTCCGGGTTCCGTGGTGTATGTGGTGGATTCGTGCGGAAAAAAGATCCTCTTCGGGCAGGATGTACATGGACCCGTTCATCCGGACCTTCTGTCCGACAGGGATCAGTACATCCGCTCTCTCAACCTCCTGCTTGCACTCGATGCCGATATCCTTTGCGAAGGTCATTATGGCATATTCCGGGGAAAGCAGGAAGTTGCCCGGTTTATCAAGCAGTTCCTCTAGAGCCGGTCAAACATGGCTTCTCACAGCGGCGAGAAGGCGTTCCGGTCAAGAATAATTTCACAAAATCCTCCGTATACGTTCCTTGCGATTTGAAAAGACATCCACGGACGAGCAGGGGCTGCATCGATGTCTCCGTAATTGAAGAGGGACGCAATGCCGGCTGTTGTTTTCGGCACTTCTCCGTTTCGAGCCCGGAATTTACGGAGCCAACGAAGAGAGGGATGTGGGGGTGAGAAACATGTCCTGCGAATAGAAAGAAAATAATTACAATAAGTTGACATGAAAGATGTTGAATCTTGACCGGGGAGGCCGCTTCATGTATAAGGGATCCTTGTGAAATATTGTGCACGTAGATCATCCAGCTATTATCTGATTCTCGATGCGGAGTGTGTTTGCAGGCGGAGACGGAAATCAACGCGAATTTTCAACCAGCAGTTGGGAGGAGAAGAATGAAGAACCAGGTCAGCTCCTTGATCAAGAAAGTCTCGAATCTTACCAATGGTGATGGAGCCATCGCGTCGCAAGAACCTTTTTCCTGGTGGGGGGCATCTCCTGAGAAGGCCAGGAAGGCGATGGTCAACAAGCCGAAGGGTCTAATCGATAAGAGAACGACGATCAAAGACGCCGTTGACAAGTACGTGAAGGACGGAATCAACATCGCCATAGGCGGGTTCGTGAACACGAGGCCGCCCGTTGCGCTGGTCCACGAGATAATCCGGCATGGGGCAAAGGATCTTACGCTTTCGTTCCAGTCCAATTCCATCTGCCCTGAGCTGCTTGCCGGTGCAATGATGCTGTATCCCGATCATCTTTCCATCAAGCGTGTTGAATTGGCCTGGTGGGGATATGAGGTCATAGGAATCGCCCCGCTGTTCAGGTACCTGTGTGCCAACGGCAAGATCCAGCTCGACGACTACACGAACTACGGAATGTCTGCCAGGTTCAAGGCGGCCGCCATGGGTATCGAATTCCTGCCCGTGAGGGATCACGGTGGTGCGGATATGGAACTGGTCAACCGGGGTGTGATGGTGGAGAGTCCTTTCTCGGGCAAGAACTGCTACCTGGTGCCGGCCTGTTATCCGGACCTGGGTCTACTGAACGTGACGGCGGCCGACATGCACGGAAACTGCCGTATTTTCGGAGCTCACTGTACCTGCCCCGAAATAGCCATGGCGGCGGTCAATACCATCGTGACGACGGAACAGATCATCACCAACGAGAACATCCGCACCTATCCGAACCTTACGGAAATTCCCTACACGGCGGTAGACGCCGTCATCGAACAGAGATACGCAAGCTATCCGGGCGCGTGCTATGGCTTCTATTGGTTCGACATGGAGCACATCCTGATGTTCCGCAGTGCTTCGGATGAATTTCGCAAGACAGGAAAGATGGACGCGCTGAAGAAATACTACGACGAATATATCTTCGGATGTGAAACCTTCGACGACTTCCTCGGCAAGCTTCCATACAAGACCCTGAAAAAGATCAAGGACCTCGACGGCGGACAACCCGTCATCCTGGCCTAAACCGCATCCGAACACGGCAAACATGAGGGAGGTTTGAATCATGGCTGAATATACTCCGTTTGAAATGATCGCCTACACGGGCTCGAGAGTACTTGAAGACAACACCATTGTTTTCGTCGGCACAGGTCTGCCCATCATCGCATCGATCCACGCACAGCTCACTCATGCTCCCGGGCTTGGGATCATTTTTGAAGCTGGCCCCTTGTCTCCCATCCTTGAGATGGGAATGCCGCTTTCAGTCGGAGACACCAGGGCATGCAGGAAGGCGTGTTACCTTAAGGGATTGAGTTCCGTCTTTGAACTGACCCAGAGAGGTCATTCCGATTATGCGTTTATCGGCGGAGCCCAGATCGACATGTACGGCAACGTCAATTCCACCTTCGAAGGCGGAACGTATACGAGGGCTCAGACCCGCTTCCCGGGCAGCGGGGGGGCCGGCGCCATGGCGGCGAACTGTGAAAAATCCATCATCATCATGGCCCTTGAACCTCGCAGGTTCGTAAACAAGCTCGATTTCCTCACCAGTATCGGGTTTGGAGACGGGTCGGAGGAATACCGTGAGAAGGCGGGAGTGATGGGTTCCGGCCCCTACAGGGTCATCACCAATGAGGCGCTCTTCGGATTCGATGAAAAGACCCGGAGAATGGTGCTTCTCGAAGTGGCCAAGGGACGGACCGCGGAAGATATCCAGAAGAAGGTGAGCTTCGAGCTGCTCATCTCGCCCGATCTCAAGGAAATGGCGGAACCGACCGAAAAGGACCTGAAGCTGCTGCGGGAAGAGTGCGACCCGGACGGCTATTTCCTTGCCAGGAAACTGAAGTAACATTCCCCTGGCATTGCCTGGAAAGTCCCGCCCTGTCCCGCGATCGGACAGGGCGGTTTTCCCCTCTTCCCCGAATGTTCACCGGCCTGTCGACGTGTTCCGAATCGTGATCCGTGGCTTTCGATCCAGCCGCGGCGCGAAACGACAATCCCGGAAGTTCTTTCAAACATGAGAAAAACAGAACGACGCGCTCCTGCCTCGTAGAACCGGCCCGTGCAAGACGCCTTCGGGCTGAGCCGGACAGGGTTCCTGGCTGGGGCGACTGGCTGTCCGAGTGGGGGTCGAGGACTGCATGGTTTTCAGTTCCATTTTTTTCCTGTTCCTGTTTCTGCCGGTGGTGCTCACCGGTTACCTGATTGTCGGCCGGCGCCTGCGCAATGTTCTGCTGGTGGCTGCAAGTCTGTTTTTTTATGCCTGGGGCGAGAGGGAATTCGTTCTTGTTCTGATCGGTTCGATTCTGTTGAACTACATGATCGGCAGCTGCATGGACCGATTCTGCAGCTCGAAAGCCCCGGGCGAAATCTCCGAAGCGGGAGCGTCCGATTCCACCGCAGGTAAAGCCCTGCTCACCGTCGGCATATTGATCAACCTCCTGCTCCTGGGCTTCTTCAAGTACTCCAACTTCCTTGCCGAAAACCTGGCTTTCCTTGCAGGAGCCGTCCATCCGGATCCCGCGGGTTATTCCCGTCTTCATGCTCCGGCGGGCATTTCCTTTTTTACTTTTCATGCCGTCGCCTACCTTGTGGACATTTACCGCGGCAGTATCCACGCCGAAAAGAACCTGGTCCGATTCTCGCTCTACATTGCCATGTTTCCGAAAATCATGGCGGGCCCCATCTTCCGTTTTCGAGACGCTGCGAAACAGATGGTGGAGCGGACCTGCGATGTGGAGCTTCTCATCTCGGGCGTTGAACGCTTCATCATCGGGATCGGTAAAAAGATACTCATAGCCGGCCCTCTCGGGTCCGCCGTGGACGGAATTTTTCCCCTTTCCGGGCAGGGCACATCCTTCGGAACCGCCTGGTTCGGCATGATCTGCTATACTCTGCAGATCTATTTCGATTTTTCGGGATATACCGACATGGCCATCGGACTCGGAAGGATGTTCGGCTTCCGCCTTCCCGAAAACTTCGACTCTCCCTATATATCGCAATCCATCCAGGATTTCTGGAGGCGGTGGCACATCTCCCTTTCCCTGTGGTTCAAAGACTATGTCTATATCCCCCTGGGCGGCAACAGGGGTTCCGTTTCAAGAACCTATTGCAACCTGTTGGCCGTCTTCTTTCTCTGCGGACTGTGGCATGGAGCCGCCTGGACGTTCGTGGTCTGGGGGCTGTGGCATGGGGCGTTCCTCATTTTGGAGAGGATGAAATGGGGGCGGATCATCCGATCGGCGTGGCGTCCCCTGAGGCACGCTTATGCCTTGATTGTCGTGGTTGTCGGCTGGGTTTTCTTCCGGTCGGAGAGCCTCCACCAGGCCTTCTCCACGCTGGGAATCATGTTCGGTCTCAATGGGATCGATGAGATGGAATGCCCACCGGTATGGGCCTGGGACAATGAAGTCGTACTGGCTTTGGCTGCCGGATTGCTCCTTTCGGTTCCGTCAGGCTGGTATTCGACTGTCCTGGCAAGGATTTTCCCGGAGATCGACGGCCGGATGAGGAAAGGCGCTGCGGAAGCCATCCGGTGTGCCTACATTCTGTTCCTGGTTCTGCTGTTCTTCCTCTCATCCATATCCCTTGCCGCCGGAACATATAACCCTTTCATTTATTTTAAGTTTTGAACCTGTTGAGGAAAAGCTGCCCCTTTGTTCCGGATGCAGGACACAATTGGCGTGGGCGAGGGGGCATGGAATTTTCGTAGCGGGATCATAACACGTGAACAAAACAGGAAGATTTTTGCTTGCGTTTTTTCTGCTGGCAATCTGGCTGCCGCTGCTGGAGTGGAACCAGGGCCTGTTCAGGGAACACGCCTACCAGGAGAACAGGGAACTTGCCGAGAAGCCGGAATTCAATCTATGCAGGCTTCGAAGTTATCCGGATTCCTTTCAAAACTATTTCACGGATCATTTCGGTTTCCGCAATCATCTCATCCGCTGGAACAACATACTCAAGTTCAGGTGCCTCGGAGTGTCTCCGGTCTCCAGCGTGGTTGTCGGCAAGGATTCCTGGCTCTTTTACCGCTCGGAAGTGCTCGAGGACGGCAACACATTCGACGACCACAGAGGCGCCCTGAAACTCTCTTCCCAGGAACTGTCCTCCCTTCAGAAGATCATCGAGGAAAACCACCGCAGGTTTGCCGCGCATGGCAGTGCCTACGTGGTGGTTGTGGTCCCCAACAAGAACACGCTGCATGAAGACGTCCTGCCGGAAAACGTCAGAAAATGCGGTCAAAGGACAAGACTGGACCACCTGGTGGACAAATTGAGGCGGGATTCAAAGGTGAGAGTGGTCGACCTCAGGGAATCCCTGGCCGCCGCCAGGCGGGAATTTCCCGTGTACCTCAAGACCGATTCCCACTGGAACATGCATGGCGCCTATATCGGATACCGGGAGATCATGAAGGAGCTGTCCCTGATTCTCGGGCACATGCCCGCTCTGCCCATAGATGGAGAGGGCATATCCGTCGAAAGATCTTTTCCCGGCGGAGACTTGGCACAGATGCTGTTCATGGACGATGTCCTGCCCGAAGACAACCATGCAAGGTTCAAGCTGGACATGCGTGGAGCCTCACCAAAACTCGGCAGGCTCATATTCAGGCACGATTCATTCGGCGACAACCTCTATCCGTTTCTGTCTCATCATTTTGAAAAAATCAAGGGACTGCCGCCTTTTGTCCCCTACAGGTACGAAACGATCGAGGCGGAGCGTCCGGATGTCGTGCTTCACGTGTTTGCCGAAAGATACCTTACCATGGCCCTTCACGACGACTTCCAGTATGACAGGTTGAACGGGATCCGCCGATGATCGGTGCCTGTTCGGCAGGCCGTGTCTGGTATCTGCTCATCAGAATTTCCACGTGCTGCAGGTCCCATGCGAAAGCGAATGCGGCCGATGATGGGGACACCTATGCACATCTATATGGTTTCGAAAATTCTTCGTGAATGATGCTGGCACGATGAGGCGTAAAGGTCAAGAGTACAAACCAAGCGGGATCCTGAGCCCTAAGGCGGCCTGATCGCGGCGAGGATGCGAGGCCGACGGCAAGAAGAAGGTTCATCCGGAAAACGAGTACTCCAATGCTCGTCAGGCAAAGGATCGATGGCGTCACAACGTCATTCCCGCGAAGATCACAAGGTCATTGGGCATCGCAACGTCATTCAGCATCACAACGTCACAATTTCCGCCAAAATCAGCAACGTCATTCCCGTTTCCACAGCAACGTCATTCCCGCAAAAAGCACCGGAGGTAAGCGTTCAGGAGCAGATGCCGGAACTGTTTGGCCCGTTCTCTTAAGAGATCAGCTTATCAAGAGTTTTATGTGCGTGGTTTGGCCGACAGTTTGTTGTGCATGTTGATCTCGGTCATGTTTGCCAGGAGCACTCTGACATCATCCTTTCAGGCCATGGTTATCCTCCTGGTTTGGGTTTCATCCGTTCACCCGGGCAATCCCGGCTCGAACTGTTTTCATGGTTGTTTGTAAACCCACGGCTCTTGGAAGTCTGCGCGGTGAATTTTAGTCATTTCCTGCTGTAAATACTGGCATGCATGGAACAGCGCTTGATCCTCGTCTCAGAAATCGGAACGTTTTCATCCTTTCCGACAATGAGAAAGCCCCCTTGCCGGAGGGCCGAAACCACTCGTGCCAGTGCTGGAAGGACAATCTTTTCGTCGTAATAGGTGAGAAGGTTGTTTCTCAGGAAGATCGAGTCAAAACCCAGCCCGGGTGGATCGTCGAGCACCAAGTCGTGGCAGATCCACCGTATTCCGCTTTTCAAGTGGTCTCGCAGTGAAAACCTGTCGCCGACATGGTTGAAGCAACTTTCCCTCAGATCTTTGTCCAGGTTCTTGATGCTGCTGGCGGTAAAGATCCCGGCCCTTGCCTTTTCGAGGACTTCCGGGTTGATGTCCGTCGCGACGATGACCAGGGACAGGGTGTCGAGGCGAACTCCGACGGTCTGGTTCGACTCCTGAAACGTGGGGTGGATCCCGGCGTCGGCTGACATGGCGGCCGGAGTTCCTGCACCACGGAAAGCTACCCTGCCTGCTCCGGATTCGGAAAGAAAAAGGGCGGGCCGTTGCGCGGCAATGAAGCGACTCCAGAGGATCTTCAGGCTGTATGCTTCCTCGCCGCAGGCACACCCGGCCGACCATATGCGGATGGTGCGGCTGCCCGAACGGACGAGCCGCGGAAGAACATGTGCGCCGATGGCTTCCCAGAGAGGGATATCCCTGAAAAATCGGCTGACGGAAACCGAAAGAAGCTCTCTTGCTTTCCGCATCTGCCCGGGCTGACGCTGAAGCAGCTCAAGATAATGTTCGGCGGTTGAGCACCCGAGCTCCTGCATGTGGCGGGCGACTCGCTTTTTCACTCCCTTGCGCACCCGCCGATACCCCTGCCAGGAAAGAGAGAGGCACTGCAGGATCTTTCTGAAAGATTCGTCGTCCATGAGGCTCCTCGCTTGATCGGAATTCTGCAATTCCACGGATGCCTGTCAAAGAGATCTGTGCTTCCCAGGGATAACTACCCTGCTAAATTTGTCAACCATGTTCGTGGGGATAACGTTGTTGCGCGTGTATGCCACCCTTGCACGACAACTGTCCATGTACGCGTCTGCCGCAAGAACCATTTTGAACTGTGGAAGCTGGATTTTTCGCTTTGTCGAGGTTAATCTGATACCTTGGACCGACCCGGATCGATCGGGTATGTCACGGGCATTTGTAGACAACAGGCTCCGGCACCGCCGGAGCGTTCCTCCGGAGGAAGTACGGCATGAAGAAAGAAGAAATCTTGATGGAACTGGAGATGGAGCTCAAGCACTTTTTCTGCAGGGGCCTTTCCGACGCGTTCAAGAGAAAGGCCATGGAGATGGCCGTGGAGAAGTTTATCCAGGAAAGGGCATCAAGGTACACCGAGGCGGAATTGGACAAGCATTTCGGTGAACTGGAAGAAGCATCGCGCGTGTTTCTTGAATATCTTGTCGGTGAGGGGCTGCTCGACCTCAAGAAAGGCGTCAATCCCTGGGTTCCCAAGTCATGATCGAATCCACGAATCAAAGAATCGCCGGAGGGCTTCCGGATCGTTCGCGCGGCATCTACTGCAACCGCACGCTCAACCTCAATGCGGTTCGAGCCATCGGCTACGATATGGATTACACTCTGATCCATTACCGGATGAATTCGTGGGAGGAGTGTGCCTACGGGTACATCAAGGAGAGGCTGCAGCTTGATGGGTGGCCGGTCGACGAACTCGCTTTTGACCCCGGGCTTGTCATCCGCGGCCTGATTATCGACACGGAACTCGGCAACGTGGTCAAAGCCAACCGCTTCGGGTACGTGAAGAGGGCTTTTCACGGCACGCAGCCGCTCGACTTCGAGACGCAGCGGCGCATCTACCAGCGGATACTCGTCGATCTGAACTCGAGCCGCTGGGCATTTCTCAATACCCTGTTTTCCATTTCCGAAGCGTGCCTTTACATGCAACTCGTCGATCTGCTCGACAAGGGCAGGCTGCCCGGGTGCATGGGATACGGCGACCTGTACAGGCTTGTCCGGCGCCGGGTCGATGAAACACACATGGAAGGCAGGCTCAAGGCGGAAATCATCGCCGATCCCGAGCGCTTCGTAGACCTGGACGAAAACGTGCCCCTGACGCTTCTCGACCAGAAAGAAGCCGGCAAGAAGGTCCTGCTCATCACCAATTCGGAATGGGACTACGCCGTCCCCATGCTCAGTTATTCCTTCGACAGGTTCCTGCCCGGTTGCTCCACCTGGCGTGATCTTTTCGACATTGCCATCATCGGGGCTCGGAAACCCGACTTCTTTTCTCACCCCATGCCTGCGTTCGAGGTGGTGACGGAAGATGGACTGTTGAGGGAGCATCGGGGGCGGCTGAAGAGCGGGCATGTGTATATCGGGGGCAATGCGGGGCTTGTGGAGGAGAGTCTTGGCCTGAAAGGAGAGGAACTGCTTTATGTGGGGGACCACATCTTCGTGGACGTGAACGTGTCCAAGAGTATCCTGCGATGGCGAACGGCCCTGATCGTGCGCGAACTCGAAGATGAAATCGCTTCCCTCGAAGCCTTCGAAGAAAAGCAGGCAGAACTTTCCAGGATGATGAACAGGAAAGAACAGATCGAGGCCGCCTGTGCCGGGCTGCGCCTCGAACTCCAGCGCATGAAGAGGGACTATGGCCCGAAAGGCAGCCTCGACGTCCCGGAACTCGAGCAGGCCATGGCGAAAATGCACAACCACATCCAAGAACTGGACGAACGCATCGCACCACTTGCCCGCCTGGCGGGCACCCTGGTAAACCCTAACTGGGGGCCGCTCATGAGAACAGGGATCGATAAGAGCCATCTCGCAAGGCAGATCGAACGCTATGCGGACATCTACACCGGCCGCGTCTCCAATTTTCTTTATGTTACCCCCTTCGCCTTTCTGCGTTCAAGCCGCGGCAGCCTTCCGCACGATTCCGGGCAGATTCTCCGGTGAGGCCGGGCTCCTCTTCCCCCGGCTGCCAGGTGATTGCGGCCCGGAATGAAAAAGGTTCATCCGGCAAACGAAGTACCTCCGATGCTTGCCAGGCATCCAATGTTTTTCACGTATGGGGTGCATTTCACGCAATGAATCGATGGTATCACATCGGCATCAGGTATCATAACGTCATTCCCGCAAAAGGCGGGAATCCAATCTAAACGCGGATCACACCATAAAGACGTCTTCACCCGGGATTGCCATTTTCTATCCATCTTATCCTCCCGGTTCTTGCCCATTTCCTGAGACTGTCTCGCCATGCACGGTTTCTTTTCCTGGATTCCCGCCTTTCGCTCAAATGACGTTGTGAAGCCGAACGACGATGTTGCGGGTGTATCCCTCCTTTGTGTGAGAACCGTCCGGGTGCGCGTTTGCCGGATGAACCATGAAAAAGGCCGGGCGAGGAGTTGCCCGGCCTCGAAATAAGGTTAGGAGGGAGTTTATTTGGAGAGGGCTCCAGTCTAGCACTCGACAGAATGTTTGAAATAAGGTGAACATTGTATTTCCCGGGTGGTAGACCATGTATTTCCGCACTTCCCGGGTACGGAAACAGGTACTTCGGCGTATCGAAGTCCTCATCGAGAGTTATTTTGATCTTTGACCTTTCACTCTCGGATCACTTTTTTCACTGCTTCATACAGCAGAAAAGCAGTATGGATTTCCATGCCCGCAACAGACTGTATTCGGATGAGGCCGGCAGTTCCGAGGCGGGTTTCCAGTCCCGGGCAGAGGTAGTCTATGCAGAGCATGTGTCGGATTCGAAGCCGGCAGCCTCGATGTCCCAGAAAATGACAGCTGTCCTCCCTCGTTGGAGTATCGGGCAGGTCCCGGCCCAGCAGGAGATTGATCAGAAGCAGGACCGAATCGTATTTCTTTTCAAGACCTCGGCTGCAGCAGCTCCCGCAGGGGCTTGTCCGGTCGCACAGCGCGCATGCCTCGTCGATGCCGAGTTCGGCCATGGCCCGGGCGGTGCGGTCGATGTCCTGATCGATCCTGTGCAGAAGCTCGACCACGATCCGGTCCTTACGCAGAGCCTCTTCAAAGGACCTGAAGAGCCTGCGGGCGAGGTCAATGCGCTGTACGGTGGATGGAGGCGACGTCCGTGCTGATCCCTCGATGTTTCCATCTCCGGCCTTGCAGGAAAGAAGTCCGTCCTCGTGCGATTCGACCCAGCATCCGCGATTGAACTTGAAGCCCATCCGTTCATCCTCCTCCGTGAACAGGCACCTTTCTCATTCTGCGCAACCGTCCAGCGATGGCGCAGACAATTTGACCGCTCTCGACAGGCAAAACACCTGTTCCTGCTTTATTCATTTGGTGTCCTCAATCCAGTCGGATTCTGCTATGATAACACAACCTCGCACTTTTCGATGCGGACAGCGATTCGTCTTTGTGGTGGGTATTCTCTCCGGGTAACTTTGTTTCGCCTTTTACGGAGGAGTTTCATGATGGCTCAGTTGGTCAACGGCCAGAAGTACAGGCTTCCCAACGGGGAGGCCGTCACGGCCAGACAAATTCAGGATGGATTTCTGCTCGAGTACGCCAGAAAATCTCGTACCCCCATCGAGGTCAGTGAGGACGGCCGGCTGATTCTCAAGGGCAACGAAATGGGACTGACCGTCCAGAACCTGGTTCCCGAGGAAACCGAAGAAGAAAAGGCCAGGATGAACGAACTGAGGGAGATCATCACGATGGTCTTCGATGTGCGTGATTACGGCGGTGAAGCCTGGGAGGCGCTCCAGGGGACGGTCAGGGGCATTCATGCGTCGGCGATGATCAGGATGAAGGCAAGGGAAGAGAAAGCATAAGGATGCTGACAGGGAGCTAAGGTTTCGGCTTGGCTCGAGCCTGGCGGGGCCTGGTGGTCGTGTTCTGCGAAGTTCCGGGAGGCGGTTTCCATGCCCCGCCGACTGCTTTTTCCAGGTCTTCGAGCGAATCGACGATGAAGACGGGAGTACCCACGTCCGCCCAGCGGAAGAGTGTTTCCGCCTTTTTCAGGGGGAGGGTGACGCACCCGTGTGAGCAATGGGGGCCCGTGATGTCCCCGGCGTGAATCCAGACGGTGCCGTAAAGGCGCATTGCCCAGGGCATCCAGGCGGGAAGTCCGAGCAGATTGGTGTAGCTTCTCGAAATGTGATCGGCGTCCTTTTCTTCGATCTTGAACTGCCCAGTGTCGGTGGGTTCCTCGCGATTTCCGATGCACGCCATGGAATCCCCAAGAAGTCGCCCTTCCTCGTACCACCCGAGATACGGTATTTCCTTCACCACGACAATGCTTTTTGGAATACGATCCATGCCGGACAGACGGACGGGCAGGGGTGTCCATTTCTTGAATGAACTGAAATCGTTCGGTACTTTCAGTGGACGGGCGTTGGCGATGTCTTCGGATATGTGGTAGTGAGCCCGTATGTTGAGCCGGGCGAGGATCTCCCTGCATGCGACGGGACTGAGCTCCGGATCCCGCTCGCTTGCCGTCCACAGCTCTTCGTCTGTGACCGTGCGTATCGACCAGCTCATGTCCGGATCGGCATCGAGTCTACTCGTCGAATCATCCAGCTGGATTGGCTTATCCTGAGGATCCGCCGGAGGCGGCGCGGCATGCATGGTCTTCGGGGGAACGGAAACCCAGGGCGTTCCGCACCCCCACATCACAAAAACGGCCGGAAGGATCACGACGAGATAGGAGAAAACCTTGACCGACATGCCTCAAACAGCTTCAAACGTCAGGTCATCATCGAGATGGATGATGATAGGGAGGATAGGGGCTGTACCGGTCGCCCGCGCCAAAGTCGTAGCTGCCGTCGTAAGGCCCGTATCGGGATGAGGTCATTGTGCCGTCGGTGGCGGCACAGCCGGCAATGGTGAACAGCAACACGATAGCTGCCAGCAGCTTTATGCACTTGCTCATAAGATCTCCTCCGCATGGTATGGTGTAGGCAATGTACATCCAGAGGCCGCCATAATGACACACTATTTGCCGCCGCCAAAAGACTTTTTTCCGAGTACGCCTGCCGGCTCTTGCATGTATAAAACAGTGGCTGAACTGACCGGTTCGCGACTTGCAGCACGGGTTTTCAGCGAATCGGGCAAACGGCCTGCCTTTCGTTCCATATCCATCTACACAAATTACCAGTACCCGACATCGAGTTCTTCAAAACCGGTATGATTTTGCTGGACGTCATGAACTGCCTTGAACCCTTTTCCCTGAAGCCCGGAAGCATAGACCATGGATCTGAAAGAGAGGCTCAGAATCGTCATCGAAAGATCCGGGCTTACGCTGCCTGCTTTTGCTTCCAAAGTGGGAGTCTCGAAAAACACCCTCGTGAATTATCGCAACGGTGCCACCACACCCAACGTCCGGTTTCTTGAAAAGGTGTGCATGGAATTTGAGGTAAGCAGGGAGTGGCTTGTGCTCGGCCTCGGCAGCCTTGAGCCCGCTGAAGCACTCGTTCCCATCCAGCCTCTCGCACGCTCCCGGCCGGACCCGGATGCGCTGAGGAGTATCATCCTGCTGGTGGAGTCGGGACTGTCAAGAAGGAACGCCCGGATGACTCCAGCCAAGAAGGCTGAATTGATCGCGCTGCTCCATGAACATTTTGCAGATCGTGGAATGGAGGTCCGGGAGGAGACCGTCGAACGGTGGCTTGGCCTCGTGTTGTAAGCAGAATCGCGACAGGCTCGTATCCGGCGTACCGCCCTCTTTTTCTCTGCTTATCCGGCATACTTCCATGAGCCGTGGATTCACGACCAACCATGAAAACAGGTCGAGCGGGGATCAAATCCCGGCTGAATGGACAAACCCAAACCGGGAGGATATCCATGGTCTGAAAAATGATGCCATAGAGCTCGTGGCAAACAGGACCAAGATCCGCGGGCACAACAGACTGTCGGCCAGACCAGGTAGATAATAGTCTTGATCAGCTCATCTCTTAAAAACGGGCCTGACAGTTCCGGCATTTTCTCAAAAGCGGGTACCCCCGGTGCTTTTCACGTATCCGGTGCGGTGCTTTTCACGTAAAGGATCCATGGCATCACAACGTCATTCCTACAAGAACGTCATTCCGAGCAACATCGTCACTGCCTCCACAGCATCATTCCCGCGAACGGGAATCCAGGAAAACATAACCGTGCATGGCGAACGGTTTCAGGAAATGGTAGAGAGCCTGGAAGATAAGATGGATAGAGCTCAGCGATCCCGGGTGGAGGGATCTTCATGGCGCGATTTGTGTTCATACTGGATTCCCGCCTTTTTTTGCGGGAATGACGTTGTGAGGTTCACGGGAATGACGATGTTGCGGGTGTGTTCCACC
>JABUEY010000088.1 GCA_013314815.1 Syntrophobacteraceae bacterium | reverse complement strand
TGCGGACGTGGTGGTTGCGAGCATCTTCGTCAATCCTACCCAGTTTGGACCGAAGGAAGATTTTGCACGCTATCCCAGGGACATGGAACGGGATGCGGCACTTGCGGGCCGGGAGAGAGTCGACGTGGTGTTCGCCCCCGGAGTACAGGACATGTATCCGGCGGACTACCAGACGTATGTCGAGGTGACGGGAGTCACTCTGCCGCTTTGCGGGAAGAGTCGACCAGGGCATTTTCGTGGAGTCACGACAGTAGTTGCCAAGTTGTTCAACATTGTGAAACCCCATCTGGCTGTTTTCGGAGAAAAGGACTTCCAGCAGCTGGTGGCCATTCGCAGAATGGCCATGGACCTTAACATGGATGTGGAAATCCTGGGCCATCCCATCGTTCGCGAATCGGACGGCCTGGCCATGAGCAGTCGAAACACCTACCTGACCCCGGAACAGCGGCAGATCGCTCTGCGTCTCAGCCGCTCGCTGTCGGTTGCGCAGAGTATGGTGGAAGGAGGAGTGCGGGAGAGAGAGGAGATCCTCGGAGGAGTGAGAGAGGTTATCGGCCCCGGCGGAGATGTCCGGGTTGACTATGTGGAGCTTTGCCACCCCGATACACTGGAGGCTGTCACCCGGATAAACGGACGAGCGTTGCTTGCCATGGCAGTGTACATTGGAGCGACAAGACTCATCGACAATCGCGTACTCGAATCCGCCAGTTGAGACGACTGTTCATAACCATCTATACTCTCGAAGGATTTCCCCATGCAAAGAACTCTTCTGAAGTCCAAGATCCACAGGGTGCAGGTGACCGACGCTGACCTGGAATACGAAGGCAGCCTCACCATCGACGAGATCCTCATGCGCGCGGCAGATATCGTTCCTCATGAACAGGTCAAGGTATACAATGTCAACAATGGAGCGCGCTTTGACACCTACGCGATTCCCGGTCCTCCAGGCAAGGGGGATATATGCCTGAACGGAGCAGCCGCAAGGATGGGCGCACGGGGTGATTTACTCATCATTGCCACATATGGTCGATACGATGAATCGGAAGTGCCGGATCACCAGCCGAAGATCGTACTGGTCAAGCCCGGCAACAAACCGAGTGATAGCGTCTGAAGGATCGTCCTCCCTTGATTCGAATTCCGTGAATGCCTCGAATTCAAGCACCGGAAGAAGTTCCTTTCTGAACATCTCTTTTGCGCCCTGCAGCCGCCGCTGCGGGGCGGCGTGAAAACTTTTGAGATCGGCGTGCCTGACAAGGCGAACGAGGAGGTAGTTGAAGATGTCCATGAGTGATTTTCTGTTCACATCGGAATCCGTAACGGAGGGTCACCCTGACAAGGTGGCCGACCAGATTTCGGATTCGATTCTCGATGCCATTATCACGGAGGATAAAGCAGCTCGAGTGGCATGCGAGACGCTGGTAACAACCGGACTTGCGTTTGTGGCAGGCGAAATAACCACCTCCACCTGGGTGGATATTCCCGATATCATCCGGCGCACCATCAGAGATATCGGTTACAATGATTCCGCCATGGGGTTCGACTGGGCTACGTGCGCCGTGATTACCAGCATCGATAAGCAGTCTCCGGATATCGCCATAGGAGTGAATCCGGGAGAAGGACTGTTCGAGGAACAGGGTGCGGGTGATCAGGGATTGATGTTCGGATACGCATGCAATGAAACGCCGGTCTACATGCCCATGCCCATCTATTACGCCCACCGCATCACACGAAAGTTGGCTGAAGTCCGAAAGAACGGAGTACTGGATTTCCTTCGGCCGGACGGGAAGAGCCAGGTCACCATCCAGTACCACGACCACAAGCCCGTGCGGATAGACGCGGTTGTCGTCGCGGCTCAGCATTCCCCCAATGTTTCTTATTCCATGATCCGTGAATCCATCATCGAAGAGGTGATCAAGAAGGTCATCCCTCGTGAACTGATGGATGACAAGACCAAGTTCTACATCAACTCCACGGGCCGGTTCGTCATCGGCGGCCCCATGGGGGACTGCGGTTTGACGGGCAGGAAGATCATAGCGGATACCTACGGCGGTCAGGGCAGCCATGGAGGGGGATGTTTTTCCGGCAAGGACCCGTCCAAGGTGGACCGCACGGCATCCTACATGGCGCGTTACGTGGCCAAGAACCTCGTTGCAGCCGGCCTTGCTGAACGCGTCGAAGTCCAGGTCGCCTACAGCATCGGCGTAGCCGAACCCGTTTCACTCATGATCGACACCTACGGCACCGGCAAGATTCCTTCGGACCGAATCGCCGGCATTGTCAGGGAACTGTTCAGCTTCAAGCCCGCCAACATGATTCAGCACTTGAGGCTGCTCCGCCCGATTTTCAAGAAAACGGCGTGCTACGGTCATTTCGGCAGAAGCGATCCTGATTTTACCTGGGAAAAGGTGGACATGGTGGAAGCCATCCGGGACAGGGCGGGATTGTAGGCGGAACCTCCGCTTCGACCGATCGCCCCGGTCGGCACGGCAGGGGTTTCGGAACGAATTCAGTGGAAACCTGCGAAGGAATACACCAGGCGTGCCAGGCAGCCGGAACCCCGGCGCCCGGCATGCTTTTCCTTTTTCCTGCCCCGCACACGGGCCGTGCCCCCGCATCTGCGGAAAGAACGTATCAAAGGAGACTTCATGGAATTCGACATAAAAGACAAGGAATTGGCCGATAAAGGAAGACTCAGGATCGAATGGGCCGAACAGTCCATGCCGGTACTTCGGTCGATCCGTGAAAGATTCAGCCGGGAAAAGCCGCTGGCGGGCTTCCGGCTGGCAGCCTGCCTCCACGTAACCACCGAAACGGCCTCCCTTGCCCAGACTCTCAAGGCGGGCGGAGCCGACATTCGCGTCTGCGCATCGAATCCCTTGAGCACGCAGGATGATGCGGCCGCATCCCTCGTCGTCCACGACGGCATACCCGTCTTCGCCATCAAAGGGGAAAACAAGGAAACGTACTACAGCCATATCCATTCGGCACTCGGTCACCTTCCCCAGGTCACGATGGACGATGGAGCCGACCTTGTGGGCATTCTTCACTCGGAGCGCCGCGACCTTCTGCCTCACGTGCTTGGCGGAACTGAAGAGACCACGACGGGAGTCATCCGTCTGCGTAGCATGGCGGACAAGGGAGTCCTGCGTTATCCGATCATTGCAGTGAACGATGCAGACACCAAGCATCTTTTCGATAATCGTTACGGTACAGGTCAAAGCACGATCGACGGCATCATTCGGGCGACCAACCGGCTCATCGCCGGCTCGAACTTCGTGGTGAGCGGCTACGGATGGTGCGGAAGAGGAGTCGCCATGCGGGCCGCAGGCATGGGAGCCAAGGTCATCATAACGGAAGTCGACCCCCTGCGCGCCCTCGAGGCCGTCATGGACGGCTACCAGGTCCTTCCCATGGCTGAAGCGGCTCCCCTGGGCGACTTCTTCTGCACACTCACCGGAGATATTCACGTGCTCAGGAAGGAGCACTTCGAGGCCATGAAGGATGGAGCCATCGTCTGCAATTCAGGACATTTTAATGTCGAAATCGACCTCGAAGCCCTGGGATCGCTGGCTCAAAAACGGCGCGAGATAAGGGAATTCGTCGAGGAATTCCACCTGAGAAACGGGCGCCGCATCTATGTGCTCGGAGAAGGCCGCCTGATCAACCTTGCCGCTGCCGAAGGACACCCGTCGAGCGTCATGGACATGAGTTTCGCCAATCAGGCATTGTGCTTGGAATACATGGTGAAAAACCATTCGACTTTGAACAGGCAGGTCTATCGTGTTCCTGTCGAGATCGACAAGGAAATCGCCCGGCTCAAGCTTGCCAGCATGGGAGTCGAAATAGACCGGTTGACCCCCGAACAGGAGAACTACCTTCATTCGTGGGAGATGGGCACCTAGCCTCCCCCCACGATCCCGGCAAACATCATGTTCAAAGGCGGCTTTCCGGTGGGGACGGGAATAACCCGCCCCACTCGATAGCCGCAGGAATCCGTTTCCCGGCATGAATACGAGTTTTACATTTATATTTTTGCTCCTGCTTACCGTCCTGGCCGGCTGCACTCCGTCTCCCTCCAGGGAACCTTCTCGACTTCCTGCCCTCGAAAAACTCGCTCCGGCGGAAATCCCTCACCTCGCCGATGACATGGACGGATATTCGCTTCGGACCGCCGTCGAGCGGAGTCTTTCCTTTTACAACCGGGTGCCGGATGACCGCCGCTATCCATTGGGAGAGATCGAGGTGAGCGTCGACCGGTTGAAGGCGACGCTGCTGCGCTTCCTCGAACTTCTGAACTCGGGCCGGCTGGATTCAGCCACCATCGGGCGTGACTTCGACGTGTACCGGGTTCGCTTCGATCCTTCGCAGCCCCCCATCGTTACCGGCTATTACGAACCGATCCTCGATGGAGATCTTAAACCCGGCGAAGAATATTCCTGCCCGGTATACGGGATTCCGCCGGACCTGGTTACCGTGGATCTCGCCGCCTTCCATCCCGAACGCTTTGCAGGCGAGCAACTGGTGGGAAGAGTGCAGGGCGGGAAAGTCGTTCCCTATTACACCCGCCGTGAAATCGACGGGGAAAGGAAGCTCGACGGTTCCGGTTGCGAACTCCTCTGGCTGCGCGACCCCATCGATGCATTCTTCCTTCATGTCCAGGGATCCGGTATGATCGCCATGCCGGGAGGCGAGACCCGTCGCATCGGCTACGCCGCAGCCAACGGGCGTCCCTACAGGAGCATCGGCAAACTCCTGATCGACCGCGGCGTGATGTCTCCGGACGAAATGTCCATGCAGGCCTTGCGGGCTTACCTTCGGATTCATCCCGAGATCCGCGACGAAGTCCTCCATCACAATGAAAGCTACGTCTTCTTCCGGTGGGTGCAGGAAGGCCCTGTGGGAAGCATCCATGTCGTCCTGACTCCCGGACGCTCCATCGCCACGGACCCCAGATATCATCCTCGAGGCGCCCTTTCCTTCCTGGAAACCCAAAAACCAGTCCCTGACCAGCGGGGGGAGGTCTTCGAGCTGCAGCCTGTGCGCAGATGGGTACTCAACCAGGATGCAGGTGGAGCCATTAAGGGCATGGGTAGAGTCGACCTTTTCTGCGGCACCGGCGAGGATGCCGAATGGCTTGCAGGGCGCCTGAAACAGCCGGGGAATCTCTATTTTTTCTTAATAAAGAACATGCACTGACTAAATGTTTCTATTGATCCTGCTCGGAATACTCAAGCAGCACCTGGAATAGAATACGCATTTCATCAAAACATCGACAGAGAGCGGTGACTGCCAATAGGACCTTGTCGTCTGATTCTTTCCCTGTAAGAATCGGATTGTTAAGCAAAAACATCTGTGCGCCTCTGAAACGGTCAGTGGTAATCTCGGCCTGATTTCTCAAATATCCAGGAATACGATCCTTTTCTCCACTCTTTATGAAATCGTTCAGTTCCTTGAATTTTTGTTGATACTCCCTGGCAAGATCCCCAATAATGCGGACATGTTCTTGAGCTCCATCTTCCATTGCGTTTCCTTTTTCTTTTTTTGACCAGTTCCGGCACTATCAGCTATACAAATTCCGAATGACATCGGTTAGGATCTATATAAAGCTATTGAATTTCTGGCAACGTGTCAAACTATTACTTTGTATCGGATACCAAAAGAACCGTAACTGCATGGAATTTAAGGTCTTCTCTTCTTCGATCGTACGTGATGGATTCTATTGATAAAAATTTGATTTTTGCCGATATTATGCCAGGAACTGAAGGCAACGGGAAAACAACATGCAGGTTCACCACCCATCAGCCGGCTGAAAGATCGCTGCCCGATCTCACTGCCCGGTTCATTTTCTCTGCTTGTGCCCGGCGGTTTTTTCAGCCGTCGAACCCGGTTCAGTGACGGGTTCGGGGCGCAAGTGCACGGAAAGGTCAGGGGTAATGTTTGTCAGGACGCTGCATATACGGATATCCGAGTGGATCAGAATATCTTCGGAAGATCTTTCGCCACTTCTGGAAAGGAAGCTGCACGAGCGTCTTGTTTTCACCAATCCTGATTACGAGCTTCGCCACAACAGGGGGGAGTGGATCGGCAATATCGCTCCCCAGATCAGCTGTCTTCGGCACAAAGGGCGCAGTTATTTTATTCCGAGGGGTTTTTTGGGTCAGCTTGTGGATCTTTGCGAAAAGCACCAGCAGCCGTACCGGATCGTGGACAGGCGCAGGTCCCTGCCTTCGGTTGCCGTGGAGTTCCACGGGGAGCTCAAGGGATACCAGCGGGATGCTGCGGAGGCGGTTTTGGAGCATGATTTCGGGACGCTGGTGGGAGGTCACAAGAGCGGCAAGACGGTCATTGTTTTGTATGTGATCGCCCAGAGGCGCCAGCCGACGTTGATCCTTGTTCCACGACTGGACCTGGTGGAGGGGTGGCTGAACAAGATCGAGAACTTCCTCCAGATTCCGCGTGAAGAGGTGGGGACGTTCATGGGCGGAATCCACCGGGTGGGCACGCAGATCACCATTGCTCATACCGGTGAGGCGGCCCGGCACTGGAGGAAGATCCGGGACCGTGTGGGTTTCATCGTTCTGGATGAATGCGGGCGTTGCCCGTCCAAGGTTTTCACCGGGCTGATCCCCAATTTCGATTCGCGCTACATGCTGGGTGTATCGGGCACGACGGGCAGAAAGGACCGCCTGTCGCGGCTGATCTATTACTATCTCGGAGATGTGGTCTACACCATAGATGAAAAGGACGCACGGGAGGGGCGGGGGATCATTTATGCCCACATTGTGGCCCGCCCCACCGAGTTCGAGTTTCCCTACCAGTCGAGGGCCGACTATCCCGAGATGCTGCAGGCCCTGATGAGGGACCGGAAGCGCACGCGCATCATCGCCGACGACATCGAGGCGGAGCTTCGCGGGCAGAACCGGCCCCTGGTGGTCCTGTCGGGCGGAGAGGAACAGGACGAGGTCCTGGGTGCGGAACTGGGCAGAAGGGGGATCGAGGTGGTGCGCTTCGAGAGCGTGGAGGAGTCGCGGATGGAAGAAGCGGAGGGAACGGGTTTGTGCCCGCCGATGCCCGGGCCTTCGAGACCGGCTGCCGTTTTCGTTTCGCCGCAAACCCTTGCCCGGTGTTCACAGCAGTTCAGCACGCGGGTGCTCTTTCTTGCCGTGCCGCTGTACTTTCGCAAGAACCTGGCCGATGCGGTGCGGGATCTGCTCAGGAACGGCGGAACCCCCGACGAACGGGCCAGGATCTACGACTACGTGGACCGGCATATCGGCCTGCTGGAGAACTTCTTTCGCATGAGAAGCTACAACTACGGCGTACACCCCGATGTGCTCCTCGATCCGGGCATATCCCAATGCCATCCCGCATTTTCACAAGATCATCACCACATGCGCGATACCCTTCATTTCCTTGAACCTGCATCCTGATCGTATTCGCCTTTTGACCTGCCCTGAATCTTCAACCAGAACACCTGCCAGCACATCCAGTCCCATGCGGAAAAGGGCCGGTGTGAGCGGGGTGCTGGGGCCAAGGAGAATCTTGAAGGCATGTTTTGGAACGAGGTCGAGGATTCCGGCGAGTGTCCCGTTTGCCAGGGTGGTGGCCGTGATGGCCACCACATCCGCCGAGGGAAGGACTCGTTGAGCGTGCTCCGCCCTCAAGTCGTCGCCTTTCGGGTTCCTTTCGAGCACCCAGAACCGCCTGAAGCGGCTTCCCATTTTCTCCACAAAGGGGAAATGGCCGATCACGGCTACATTCTTTCCCTCGCCGTACTCGATGATCAATTCTTGAGCCTTCATTGCCCGAAGCGAATCAGCAGGCGGAGTCGGTAAGAGTGAGTTGTACGAAGCGAGCCCGATGGACGAATGGAACAGATCCCCGTCAAGAAGCAGTTGCGCCGTTTTTTTTGCCGATTCGAACGTACACTTGATCGGCGGGCTCTGTGCAGATCCGCAGTGATCGTGATCAACCCGTGATGCGAGCCCCGTAACACGGCTTTCGACGGCAACCAGGTGTGACCCGCAAACGAGGTCCGTGATTTCATGATCTGGAATTTTCTCCAGGTCATCCAGGAGCATCCCGAGGAGAGTGTATTGGTCCATCGTTTTCCGATCCGGATGATTTGCAGGGATTCCTTCTGTTATTCTGTTAACACATGGTTCATCCAAGAAACGAGTACCTCCGGTGCTTGTCATGCATCCGGCGCCATTGGCGAAATAGGTCGATGGCATCGGGAGGTCATTGCCGCGAATATTACACCGTCATTGCCGCGGAGGCGGGAATCCACTTTAAGCGCAGATCCTGCTAATCTCCACCCGGTATTGCCCTGGTTTATCCATCGCCTGTCCCAGGTTCTTTCCCATTTCCTGAGACTGTTTCGCCATGCACGGTTACCCTTCCTGGATTCCCGCCTTTTTGCGGGAATGACGTTGTGGAGGCAAGTACGTTGTGGAGGCAATGACATTGCTGTGCGACTGAGAATGTTGTGAGCCGGACATTGCTGTGAGCCTGACGATGTTGAGTAAATGATGTGGTCGCGGGAACGATGTTGTTGCGGAACTCTTAAACCTTTGTGCGACAACTGTCCGGGTACGCGTTTACCAGATGAACCTGACATATTCAACATATCAGGTCTGTGACCGGGAATCAATGTCTTCAGGGAAACCGCTTTCATGGTGAATCGCCGTTTCAAGCTTCAAGATCTTTCTGGTTTTGCGTGGCTATCGCAACTGCATAGATTGTGGTTTGTTTAATGGTACAGATTGAAGGAAGAGTCTTGCGTGTGTGGTTCTTCATCGGAAACGGAACTCAATAGGTTTGAGTCGATAATATCCATTGAATTTCGCCCTTGTATGGGCTTGAAGAGAGCGCCCGAGGATTAGATTCCAATATTTTGGCGAAAAAGGTTAAGGACATCGAGCCAGTATTGTGTAAAGAAGGGGTGGAAGTCTGTTGAAATGAGGATGGAAATCATTCCTGGAAGGATAATGAAGTGGAGAACATTAGATACAACCGACTTGGAACGAAGCCGTGATCGAGAATTGACAACGTGAGCAACGGTAAGGTAATGTGCTGGAAATTAAGTGAAACCTCAGGTAGTTGTTGCTGCCGGTGCCTGTATGGAGGATGCGGCGGGTGGCTATTGTAGACCTCGAATACTTGAGCCTGTGACTGACTCCAGCTGGAAACCCGAAACCAGCTTGAGTCGATGTTGTGGTCTCCGGGACGAAACCATTCAATTGTCCGATTTGTGTTCATTTCCTGTTCACCAGACCTGTAGCCGTGCCTGCCTGGACGGACGCCGAAGCGCCATTGTCCGGATGGAAGAGTGCGGGATGAAGGAAGGCGGGGGGAGCTGAAGATGCATAAAGAACCGGGCGGAGCGTTTCCCCGGTGGATGATCGGAGCAACGGTTGCGGTGCTGCTGGCTCTGGGGGCGGGTGGTGTGTGGTTCTACCGTGCACAGGAGGCGGCGGCCCGAGAGCAAGCGAAGAAAAACCTCACTGCCATTGCCCGGCTCAAGGCGGACCAGATCGCGGCATGGCGCAGGGAGCGGCTCCAGGAAGGAGCCGAACTGATGGAGCGGCCTTTGCTGATCGAGAGCCTCACCGGGTGGCTGGCCAAGCCGACGGGTGATGCCCCTAATGAAATGCTTACGGAACTGCGCGTTCTGCAGCGGCACGATCATTATGCGGACATCCTGGTGGTGGATTCGCAGGGGCGGGTTCGCCTGAGTTTGAACGGACAGGAACAGGTCTGTGAGAGCTACGCACCAGCGCTTGCCTGTGCGTTGCACGAGGGCAGGCCCGCCTTCAGCGAACTGCACATGGGGCTGAGGGAAGGATCGCCTCACATTGCATTGGTCGTCCCTCTGTCGGCCCGGGGGGAACCGGCCGCCGGGCTGCCCGGAGCCATCGTGCTTGTGAATGACGCGTCCCGCTTTCTCTACCCCTTGATCGAATCCTGGCCGGCGTACAGCAGGACCGCGGAAACGGTGCTTGTCGCGCGCGACGACGGGGATGCGCTATTTCTGAACAATACGCGCCACCGGCCGGATTCGGCGCTCAAGCTGCGCATTGCGCTCGACCGCACCGATGAGCCGGCGGTCATGGCGGTGCTGGGCCGGGAAGGCTTTGTCCAGGGCACAGACTACCGGGGGGTCCAGACAGCCGCGGTTGTCCTTCCCGTGCCGGACACGCCGTGGTGCCTGGTGGCTAAGATGGACCAGGACGAAGTCTTTGCCGGGTGGCGTGTGCGCGCGGCGTTGATCCTCGGACTCACCGCGGGGCTTATGGGATGGTGCTTTCTCTTGGTTTTTTTGCCTGGCAGCGAAACCAGAAGGCTCATTACCGCGCCCTGTACCGAGTCGAGGCCGGCCTGCGCAGGAGCATGGAACGGCACCGGATTACGCTGCAGGCGGTGGGGGACGCGGTGATCGCCACGGACTGTCGGGGCCGGGTGGAACTGATGAACCCGGTGGCCGAGGGGCTTACGGGCTGGACGCAGGAGGAAGCGTTCGGCAGGAGAATCGAGGAGGTCTTCTGTGTAATCAACGAAAAGACGCGGGAAAAGGTGGAGATCCCGGTGGAGAGGGTGCTCCGGGAAAAAGAAGTGGTGGAGTTGGCCAACCACACGCTGCTCATCAGCCGTGACGGCCGTGAGATTCCCATTGCGGACAGTGCCGCGCCCATCCGCGAAGAAGACGGGCAGATCAGCGGAGTGGTGCTGGTGTTTCGCGACCAGGGCGAGGAGCGCCGCATGCAGCGGCTCATGCAGGCGCGGCTCAGCCTCCTGGAGTATGCAGCAGAGCACAGTATGGACAAGGTTCTGACGCGGGTGCTGGATGAGGTCGGCCTGCTGGTGGAAAGCCCGATCGGATTTTATCACTTCGTGGACACGGATCGAAGGAGTCTGAGCCTGCAGCAGTGGTCGAGCCGCACGGTTGGGGAGTTCTGCCGGGCCGAGGTTATGGAGCGTCATTACGAAATCGACCGCGCGGGTGTATGGGCGGATTGCGTACGGGAAGGCCGGCCGGTGGTCCACAACGACTATGCATCTTTGCCTCACAGGAAAGGGATGCCCGTGGGCCACGCCGAGGTGGTACGCGAACTGGTGGTCCCGGTGATGCGGGAAGGCAGGCCGGTGGCCGTGCTGGGAGTGGGCAACAAGCCTTCGGACTACACGGAAAAGGATGTGGAAACGGTCTCCTACCTTGCCGACGTGACCTGGCAGATCGTCGAACAGAAACGGGCGGAGGCCCAAATCCGGCTTCATCATCGGATGGTGGTGTCGTCACTCAACGAGATTTACATGTTCGATGCCGAATCGCTGCGATTTCTGGATGTCAACCTGGGTGCGAGGAAGAACCTGGGGTATACGCTGGAGGAGCTGCGAGGGATGACCCCGCTGGACCTGAAGCCGGAGTTCACGGCCGATTCTTTTTCAGAGCTCATCAGGCCTTTGCGAGCGGGTGCGGAGAGCAGGATCCGGTTCAATACGGATCACCGGCGCAAGGACGGCAGCCTGTACCCGGTGGAAGTGGACCTTCAGTTGATGGACGGTGAGAGTCCCGTTTTTGTCGCATTCATCCTGGACATCACCGAACGAAAAAAGGCGGAAGAGAAGCTGCGCGAGAGCGAGAGGCTCTTCAAGGACCTGTTTGAACGCCACGCCGCGGTCAAGCTCATCATCGATCCGGACACTGGAAATATCATCGACGCCAACCATGCTGCGGCGGATTTCTACGGCTGGTCGCGCGAGCAGCTCAAACGCATGAGTATCCAGCAGATCAACACGCTCTCTCCCAGGGAAGTCAAGCAGGAGATGGAGAAGGTCAGGAACAGGATCCGGGTTCAATTCGAGTTTCAGCATCGACAGGCCGATGGTTCCATCCGGGATGTGGCCGTTTATAGCAGCAGAATCGAATCAGGAGGGAAAGACCTCCTGCATTCCATTGTCCATGACATCACCGAACGCAAGCAGGCAGAGAAAGCGCTGGTGGAGAGTGAAAACCGGTACCGAAACCTTATCATGCATTCGCCGGATGCCATTTTCGTAAACTATCAGGACTGTGTCGTGCTGGTGAACCACGCATGTGTAAAGCTTTTCGGTGCCGCATCGGAGGATGACCTGGTCGGCAAATCCCCGTACGATCTTTTCCATCGCGATTTTCACGAACAAATTGCAGAGCGCATTCACCGGCTGGAGAACCTTGGTGAGCCGGTACCTCCACTGGAGGAAAGGATCGTTCGTATGGACGGCCGCACCGTGGACGTCGAGGTGCTTGCCGCACCCTTCGCATTCGCTGATGGAAACGCCAGCCATGTCATTCTTCACGACATCACCGAGCGCAAACGGATGGAGCGCGTTCAGATTCGACGCAGCCGCCGGACCCAGACGCTGCTCGATCTCTTCGAGATGTCGGACAGACCGACCTCGGAAATCGTTGCCTCCGCCATCGACGCCCTGGTCGGTCTCACCGAGAGCCGCATCGGCTTTCTGGGCTTTGTCGATGAATCGGAATCCACCATGTTCACCCACCTCTATTCAAAGCAGGCCATGCAGGAATGCGCCATCGACGACAGGCCCGTCCAATTCGATCTCTCGGGCGGAGGGCTCTGGACCGCCGCGGTCAAACTGCATGAGCCGGTTATCGTCAACGACTATTCGGATGCGCACCCGTTCAAGAAAGGATTCCCCGAAGGCCATGTCCGACTCACGCGATACCTGGGAGTTCCCCTGGTCCGTGACGGCCGGACATTGCTCCTGGCGGGTCTGGCGAACAAGGAGGAAGAATACCGGGAGGAAGATCTTGTCGAGGCGACGCTGTTTCTCGAGGGGCTCTGGGGAATTCTTCGGCGCAGGCAGACGGAGACCGCTCTGCAGGAGAGCCTCGAACGCTTCAGGTTGGCCAATCGGGCCACGTCCAACGTGATCTGGGACTGGGACTTCGAGACCGATGAGCATTGGTGGAATGACAATTTTCAGACGGTCTTCGGTTACGAAGGTGATGAAATAGGGCAGGGTATCGAATCGTGGATCGGCCGCATACATCCTGCAGACTGTGAACGCGTTACGGAGGGGATTTTTTCGGCTGTTGTTTCTCATGCCGAATCCTGGTCCGACCAATATCGCTTCCGCCGCAGGGATGGCAGTTACGCCTTTGTCGCAGATCGGGGATACATTAGCCGCGACGCCGACGGAAAGCCGTTGCGCATGATCGGGGCGATGGAGGACATCAGCGACCGCAAGCAGGCTGAGGAGCAGTTCCTCCAGGTCCAGAAACTTGAATCCGTAGGGCGGCTTGCCGGGGGAGTTGCCCACGATTTCAATAATATGCTCGGAGTAATCATAGGTTATGCGGAACTTGGACTGAAAAAGATCGAGCCGGACCACCCGCTGCGCACAGACATCGACGAAATCCTCAAGGCCGCCAACCGCTCCGCCAACATTACGCGGCAGCTTCTGGCGTTTGCGCGCAAACAGACCATCGCACCCGTCGTGCTCGATCTGAACGAAACGGTGGAAGGCATGCTCCGGATGATCCGGCGGCTCATCGGCGAGGACATCGACCTGGCCTGGCTGCCCAGAACGGGCTTGTGGCCGGTCAGGATGGACCCGTCCCAGCTGGACCAGGTACTGGCCAATCTTTGCGTCAACGCCCGGGACGCCATTCACGGAGTGGGAAAGGTCACCATCGAGACGGACAGGGTTGTTTTCGATGAAGCCTACTGCGCCGATCACCCGGATTTTGTTCCGGGCCGATACGTGATGCTGGCGGTAAGTGACGACGGGTGCGGGATGGACGGGGAAACCCTGGACCGGATTTTCGAGCCGTTTTTCACCACGAAGGAGGCGGGCAGGGGAACCGGCCTGGGGTTGTCCACGGTGCACGGAATCGTCAGGCAGAACGGCGGATTCATCCATGTCTACAGCGAACCGGGGAAGGGAACGACCTTCAGGATCTACCTGCCCCCGTGTGAGGATGAGGAGCGGCAGACCCAGGCTGCAGGAAGTGAAGAAATGCCTCTTGGCCGGGGTGAAACGGTGCTGGTGGTGGAAGACGATGAGTCGATTCTCAAAATGACCCAGACGATGCTCGATAGGCTGGGCTACCCTGTTCTTGCGGTGGGGACGACGGCGGAGGCCGAGCGCCTTTCAGAAGAGTATTCCGGGGAAATCCACCTGCTCATCACCGATGTGATCATGCCCGGCATGAACGGCCGGGACCTGGCGGAAAGGTGCCGGGCAGCGAGGCCCGGGATGAAATGCCTGTTCATGTCCGGCTATACGGCCAATGTGATCGCTCACCAGGCGGTGCTGGACGAGGGCGTGCATTTCATCCAGAAGCCCTTTTCCATGGAGGAACTGGCGGTAAAGGTTCAAAGGGTGCTGAATAACGAGTGATGTCGGATGCCGGGTTGTTGGCTCCGCGTGGCGGCATTGCAGATGTTGTGGAAAACATTCCATGGAGAACGGACTTGACATTTGCGGGGAGTCAAGATTAATCAGGTGTATGGCTGTGTGAGAGGTGATGGGGCTCGCCCTCACCACATGGTGTCGGGGTAGATGTTGTGAAGGAGTGTCGAACTCCTGCAATGGTCTTATCTGCCCTGGACCCAGGTTGATCGAGATCGAGGAGGAGGACATTATGAAAAGGGTATGGTTTGTCGGTCTGGCTTTGCTGGCGTGCTTTTCGCTTGGAATGCCGTCCGCCGAGGCGTTGGATTTGAACTGGTTTTCGAAGGATACATGCTGGCGCTTTGACAACTATCCTGACACAGACTTTCTGCAGTTGAGCATCAAGAGAGACTGGCTGGACTGGAACGGCAAGAGCAAGAACCAGGTTGTGGCCGGTGTTTACCAGTTTGCATCGTACAACCAATACTATAAAGGCGGAAAAGATGTGCCTGTGAAAGCGGTTGTTTCAGGGGCTCTGGCCTGGAACGGACTGGACTGGAGACTGCCTGCCGACTCGAAGAAGAAGGCTCCCGTAATGACGCTGGTCGGAAGTGCGTATGCGGAATTCTTCAATGCCCCGTATTTCAAGAGTGTAAATCTTCACATCATCTTCGACGATTGGAGGTTGAAGACGGGCAAGGTGTATGGCAACGTCGATCTGCCTGATTTCGACCTTACACAAGGAGAACCCATCTCGATCTGCAACTGCCGCGACCTGCCGTGACGACCGGAGCCCGTACCCCCGGGGCACAGCTTTTCGCGATTCCTTTTCGGCTCTCCATGGCGAGAGCCGTTTTTATTTCTTGTTCCTGCAAATCCGATCCCTTTGGCAGGCAGACCACACGGTACGCCGTACGTCGGTGCAACCCCGGGTGGAGAGATCTCCATGGCGCGATCCGCGCTTGGACTGGATTCCGGCCTTTTGCGGGAATGAGTCACGCCGAATGACGTTGGGATACCATCGATTCTTTGCGTGAAAAGCACCGGATGAATAAAAGGCACCGGAGGTACTCGTTTGCAGGATGAACCAAAGGTTTCGGGCCGGTTGATTGCCGGCCCGAAAAGTACGAAGCTTTAAAGGTTGACGGTCCTGCGACGCAGGGTTTACCCGTAACAGCAGTCCCTGTCGTGACGTCCGACCAGGAGGAATTCCACTTCCTCGCGTTCTTCTCTCTCCCGTCGTTCTTCAACACTTTCCTTTTCACGAATATTCCGAAGGCAGTTCATCGTTCCCTCCCTCTTTCAATCTATCTATATCGTCCCATTTGAACAATATCTTTTCATATCTATACTCTTTATGTAGGAATTTAAGGCCGGAAAAGGAGATGTCAAGACAAGGGCAGATGGAGGTGGGAGGTTTTTCTCGATTCCATCAGGCATCCTCCCGAAATCCGAACGGGCTTCTGATGGAGGGAACAAGGTTGCCAGGAGTCGGAGAAGGCGGATTCCAAAGGTCTTCTGACCTCATAAACAATTCGGCGCAGATGCAGGGCTGGAACTGTGCCTCCCTGGTGCACGAGGCACGGAGGCGCACTGAGAGGGGGAGAGAGTTCGTCAACAGCGGGGCGCCTGTGCACGAGGCACGGAGGTCTCTTTTGTCATGGCATGACATCCAATGGGTGCACTGGCTTGCCCGTCTGAATCGAACTTTTTCGGTTCATCCGGCAAACGAGTACTTCCGGTGCTTTTCACGCAAAGGATCGACGACATCCCAGCGTCATTCCCGCAACCATTAGCATCGTCATTCCCCCGAAAAGGCGGGAATCCAGTCCAAGCGCGGATCACGCCATAAGGATCTCTCCACCCGGGATTGCCCTGCTCTATCCATCGTGTCTTCCAGGCTCTTTCCCATTACTTGAGACTGTTTCGCCATGCACGGTTCCTTTTCCTGGATTCCCGGCTTCGCGGGGAATGAGTGCGCCTGGGAGCAGGCGCGATCTGAGAGGTGCAAGTCCTCTCCCGGGAGATGCCCACTGCCGATAGCCGAAGGTAACTGCGTCGTCGCGAGGCGAGGTGGAGAGCAACCGGAGGCGAACTTGCAGTCCGTAGTAAAGCGAACACGATTCGGCCTTACGTAGCGACGAGCCTCCTCATTAATGGTGAAGTCCAGACCGGGACGCGGGCGAAGGCACGAGGTCTGCCAGAGGTTTGCGAGACCCCGACAGGGCATAGGAACAGCCGGTCGGAGACCAGGTTCCGGAAGCCGGTTACGCTGGGTGGGCAGCGGGAAAGCGATGACCGGGCGCGTGGGGTGGTTGGTGACGGAATGCAGGGAAGTTCGCGTCATGTGAACCGGGGAGACCTGTCCGGGCCAAGGTGGGTGTTCATTGCGCTTGTGTTG
>JABUEY010000087.1 GCA_013314815.1 Syntrophobacteraceae bacterium | reverse complement strand
GGGAGACCCTGGCCTTGAGATACCGGTCCTGGCCGATTTCGAAGTCCAGTTGAGAGATCGCACGGCGCTGGAGCAGGTCTTTCAGGCGGTTGTAGTTGAGTTCGGACGTTCTGAGTTCCGTTTCGGCCCTGACGAGATCGGATCGCGCCGAGGCGAGCTGGGCCTTGATCTGGTCACGCTCCGCCTTCAGATCGTCATTCTCCAGCCGGGCGAGGACCTGCCCTTCCTTCACCGTACTTCCTTCGCGCACCCCCAGGTATTCGAGGCGTCCGGTCCCCTTGGAGGCTACCGCGGCTTTGCGCTGAGCCACCACATACCCGCTGGCATTGAAATCGGTGAGTACCTGGGAAGGATAAATCCACCCGACGGAAGTGGCACGCACCGTCACCGATGGAGAAAGCAGGCCCTGCCAATGGGCAACCAGGGCGAGCAACAGGGCGGACACCAGCAGAAGAAGCGCCGCCACGGGCTTCCACCTGCGGGGTCCTCCCGGAGTAAACTCCTGTTTCTCGGTAATCCTCAGCCTGGAAATCTTGTCGGCATCCATGAAACGGCTCGTTCTCCCCCGTCCCTTGAGGTTCTTCATCTGCGAACGCAGTCGCAAGAATTGTCCACACTGTGCAATCCTGTCGCAGCAGCGCCTTATTCCCTGGTCTTTTTCTCCAAAACAATTATTTTACCTGCAGTCGGGTACACGCACAATCCTTGACACCCGGTCAGGAATCCGTAAAGTGAGTTCCGCTCCCGGTGAGAACCACGGCAGGTATCTGCCGGCCGGAGGACACGTACACGTTCATGCACCGCCGGGGTTGCATCGTGTCCACTGGGCCCCGCAAGGGACCGGCGGGGGAGGTACTTACGTTTCTCGATCGCGTTGCCTGAACTCCCGGAGCATCCCAAGTTGCATGGAAAGGATTCAATACGATGCCTGAAGATATTCTCAGTTCCCGCCGAGGCTTTCTCGTGTGGTCGGGGACAGCCTGCGCCGGCCTTTTTTTGTCCGGCTGTTCCCGGTCAAAGGACGAAGGAAGCAGGGATGCCGGGCATTCCCGCAAGGCGGTGTTATCGGAGGACATCCTCTGTGAACACGGTGTCCTGCAAAGATCCATCCTCATTATGGAGGCATCCGTCAGACGGCTGGATGCGCACATGGGCCTGCCTCCCGAAGCCCTCCCCGGTGCGGTCGAAATCATCCAGACGTACCTCGAAGACTTTCACCAGAGAAAGGAAGAGGAAGAAATCTTTCCTTATTTCGAAAAAGCCGGAAAATTCAACGAACTGATCGCCGTTCTCCGAAATCAGCATCAGGCGGGACGCCGCATGACCGAGATCATCCAGAACCTCGCCGCCTCAGCTATAAGGGATTCTGAGAAAAGGCGCAAGCTCGATATCGCTGTAAATCGCTTTGCGTACATGTATCGCGTTCACACGTCCCGGGAGGACACAGTGCTCTTCCCTGCGCTTTACCAGGTGGTCGGGCCGCGAGAATATGAGAAAATAGCAGAAGACTGCCGAAAGAGGCAGCAGCAATTGCTCGGAGAAAACGCCTTCGCCCGGGTGATCGAAAAGACCTTAAAGATCGAGGAACTGCTCAGTATCCAGGATCTCGAAACCTCGACACCTGATTTCTGAGATTCTTCCGGCAAATTTCCATGAGCCGTGGACTCACAACCAACTATGAAAACGCACAAAGACCATTAATGTACGGCGACGGGCTTCTGAAGAATAATCTCGAAGGATGGCGGATCCTCGAGGAGATCGTTCCCCCTGGATCGGTGGGTCGTTTCGGCGGTGCGGAGAACACATGCCCCTGCAAGCCTTTCTCCTGGTCGTGGCGGCTGCGGCCCTGCACGCGGCCTGGAATTTCATCGTCAAGAAGGTGGATGACAAGGAGGTTTTCACCTGGTGGACTCTTGCCTTCGGAGCCCTTCTTTACCTTCCCCTGGTTTTCTTCAGTACTCCCGTGCCCGGAAAGATCTGGCCCTACGCTCTGAGCAGTGCGCTGGTCGAGGTGATCTATTTCATTTCACTGGTATACGCTTACGAGCATGGGGATTTTTCCCTGGTCTATCCCATTGCGCGAGGAGCGGCACCTGCAATGCTGGCCGTCTGGGCAATGCTTTTTCTCGATGAGCAGCCTCACCTGGCGGGCCTGACGGGGCTGGGGATACTTCTTGCCGGCCTGACCCTTGTCGGAGGAGCCGGCCTCCTGACCGGGAAAGGTCTTTCGAAGGTTACTCTCAGCGGGGTCGGCACTGCCCTGGCCATAGCCCTGTGGATCTCGATCTATTCGGCCATCGATGGAGCAGCGGTGAAGTTCATGGCTCCACAGGCCTATGCTGCGCTCGTACTGATGCTTACCGCCGTGCTCATTACCCCCATGATCCTCCTCCGTTACGGACGGGACCATATCCTTTCCGTCTGGCGCGTGCACTTCTGGCGGATCCTGACGGTCTCCTCGGTCATGCTCGTCACCTTCATCCTGGTACTGCAGGCTTACACGATGGCGCGCGTAAGCTACGTTGCGGCTCTTCGAGAGTTGAGTGTCGTGTTTGCCGCGGTTGCCGGATGGCGCTGGCTGGGGGAAGAATTCGGACTGGTGCGGACCACCGGCGCAATCCTGCTCTTTGTCGGCATCGTCCTTATCAGCCTCGCGGACTGAACACAGCGGCCGGCTGTTGCCCGGATCTCCCAGGCCATCCCTCGCCGGCTGCCCTCTCATCTTATCGGCATGTTGACCCGGGCGTTGCAGGCGGGTGCAGTTCGGAAGATGGCGTGTGTGCCGTTCAGAGGCGTCCGAGGGCGGAAGGCGGACGTTTGCTGCCGATGCGGACGACAAGAACGGACAGGCAGACGGCGTATGGAAAGACCAGGAAAACCTGGTCCGGAAGGTAGGTCCACCGTACGGCCAGCCACTCGGAAAGCGCCTGTCCGAAACCGAAAACCAGGACGGCGGCCAGGACCCCCGCCGGCCTCCATCGACCGAGGATCAATGCGGCTATGGCCAGGTAGCCTCTCCCGTGGGTCATCCGTTCCACGAACTGGGAGAGTTCACCGATGGAAAGAAAGGCGCCTCCCAATCCGGCCAGACCTCCTCCCGCCACGACCGCCAGAAACCGGATACCCGTTACGGGCAGGCCGGCGGCACGGGCGGCGTGCGGGTTTTCTCCGCATGCCCGGATGTGCAGCCCGGTGGTGCTCCAGGCAATGAAGGCCATAACTGCCAAGCCGAGCAGAACGGCCAGCGGAATCAGAACCGACATCCCGCCGATGAGCGGCACTTCGGGCTCACCGGCTATCCCGATCTTGCTGAATACCGATGCGAGTGCCTGGTTCGTGGTCGGAAGTCCGGCCACTGACGGGGAGGTTCCATAGACTCCGAAGACTTCGTTCAAAAGCATTCCTGCCACACCGGCCGCCAGGAGATTCAGAGCGATGGAACTGACGATCTGGTTAGCCCTGAACTTAAGGCTCACGACGGAATGCAGGAAACCGATCGCCATACCGCCGAGGAGTCCCCCGGCGAGGCCGATCCAGGGGGAGCCCGAGGCATGGGCAACCCACACGGCCATGAACGCCCCGATGAGCATCATGCCTTCCAGGGCGAAGTTGATCACTCCGCTCGATTCGGAAAGAAGACCTCCAAGGCTTGCCAGCAAGAGGGGAGCAGCCTTGGCCGCTGTGAGGGAGACAATGCCGACGGCGCTCACCGGTATCCCGACCTGACCTCCTTGAAACGAGTCAACATAAACTGCCATGCGCTCCGGAATCGAGCCTGGCATGCTACGGATATCAGCAGAACGGCCTGGATGATTACGATAGCGTTCGGCGTTACCTGGAGCGACAGTTGAAGCCACTTGTCCGCCGCTCGAAGGGAAGCCAGGAAAAGGCCGCTCAACCAAAGCCAGCCGGGGGAGGCATTCACCACGAAAGCCGCCGTTATTCCATCAAATCCGTACCCGGGTGAAAAAGTCCTGTAAAAGCGGTGATGGACAGTCGCCACCTCGAGGGCTCCAGCCAGCCCCGCCAGTGCACCGCTCAGCACAAAAAGCCGCGTCTGCCAGCGATCGACAGGTATTCCGGCGGCACGAGAGGAAGTCGTGCTGCTGCCGACGGCTCGAATTTCGTATCCCCAGCACGTGCGGGACAACCACAGATGAACACCGATACACAGAAGCAGCGCCAGAAAAGGCGCGGCGGTAACACCGACCGCCCCATGCCTCCACAGGAAAGGCCATACCGCTCCCGTAGGAATTTCAGGGGTCCTGCCCATTGCCGTCCCATCTCCAAGGGGCCCCAGGACCAGGTATTCACACAGGTAGATCGCCATGTAGTTCATGAGAAGGGTGGAGATCACCTCGTGTACTCCACGCTGTTGTTTGAGCCACACGGCGGGGTAAGCCCACGCCGCGCCGGCACCGGCGCCCACCAGCATCGTCAGAGGAATCAGCACAAGGCCGGGCAAGGGCGCCGCTGCCACAGCGAAAGCGGAGGAGGCAAGGGCTCCAAGAGTCAGCTGCCCTTCGCAGCCGATATTCAAGAGGTTCGTTTGATAGGCAAGGCTGACTGCGAGGCCGGTCAAGAGCAGCGGCGTCGTTTTGCTCAACGTGGTCGCCGCCGCATCCGGACTTCCCCACGCGCCCGTCCAGACGGTGGTTGCCAGGTCCACGGGAGCCACTCCCGCAAGAACGGCGAGCAGCGCACACATGAGGAACCCGAAAACCAGCGCTGGAACCAGCCCGGACAGCGACTCGATGGACCCCTCGATCCTCCTGCCCAATCCTGCTTTGTTCACCGCGGTACCTTTCCCTCAAAGACGCGGTTGGACGGCCGGCACCACTCGATCATTGGAGCCGGCGATGCCGAGCATCCACATTCCCAGCACCTCGCGGGAAGCCTCGTTGGCTTCCATCATCCCTGTCAGACCGCCGCGATACAGGATGCCCACCCGGTGACACAGGGCGAGAAGCTCTTCCAGGTCGTAGGAAAGGATGAGAAAAGTGACTCCCTCGACGTTCATCGCCCGGATACGCTCGTACAAACGCTGCTGAGCGCGGATATCGAGTCCGCGTCCGGGCTGTTCAAGAATCAGGAAACGCCGCGATCCTCCCAGTACCCTGGCAAGGGCCACTTTCTGCTGGTTGCCGCCTGACAGGCTGTCCACGTGCTGGTTTACGTCCGAGTAAGCCACATCGGCAGCATCGAGCAGGCGGCATGCGTACCGGATGGCTTCCGCCTTGTCGAGTCGCCCTCGGACCTGGAATTCCCTGTCGCGCTGGCGGCCGAGGAGCAGATTCTCCCATAGTGCCCGGCCGGGAAGCAGGGCTTCTTCCATGGGGTTGGCGGGGAGCCGCTCCAGGATGCGCCTCGAATCGCCCTCCCTTCTCACCGAGTCGATTTCGATCCCCGATATCCGGACCGACCCTCGATCGACGGGGATCAGTCCCGCGAGCACCAGGGCCAGGGACCGTTGCCCGTTTCCCACAACGCCGCCTATCCCGACGATTTCCCCTTCCCGGATATCCAGTGAAAAATCGATCAGCCCTGGCTCGCCATCGGAAGCCCCGGTAAACACATTTCGAAGTACAACGTACGGTTCTCCGCCCGCTTTCCTGACGGCGATTCCCTTGGAAGCCGGCTCTTTGCTCGATACCGCGGGATCTCCACCGGCTGCTGGATCTTCATGAACGATGAGCCTGACCGTCTCCTCGATGGTGGACTGTGAAGCGTTCAAAGTCTGCAGCAGTCTGCCCCGGTTGAGAACCGAGATTCGGTCGGCCGTGGCGAAGACTTCCCGCAGCCGGTGACTGATAAACAGGAGGGTATGCCCGGCCTGCCGCAAAGACTTGAGAAGCCCGAGAAAGCGCTCGACCTCGGGAGGCGCCAGCAGGCTCGTGGGTTCATCCAGGATGAGGATTCCTGCCTCGCGGTAGAGTACGCGCAGGATTTCGATCTGCTGCCGGTGGGCAAAGGAGAGGTCTCCTGCCATTTCGTGGAGGGGGAGGTCAAAGCCGAACAGGGCGCACAGGCCGGCCAGCCTGTCCCGGGCGTTCCGATGCCTGGACAGCGGTCCACCCCGGGAGCTGGTTCCCACGATGATGTTCTCGAGTGCGGAAAGCTGGGGAAAGATGAGAGGCTGCTGATGCACCATTCCTATCCCGGCTCGAATGGCTTCACCGGGGTGCCGGAATCTCACGGGCTTCCCCCTCACCATCATCCTTCCGCCGTTCGGCTGAAGATGGCCGTAGAGGATATTCATCAGGGTGGACTTGCCGGCACCGTTTTCCCCCACCACGGCGTGTATTTCCCCTTCGAGGATATCGAGGGAAATGTCCCGGTTGGCCCAGAGAGATCCGAAGCGTTTCGAAATCCCTTCGATCCGGATCAGCGCAGTTCGGTCCCGATTGTCTGAATCCCCGTTCATGGCGGTACCTGCTCGATGATCAGAGTCTCACCCGTTCATGAAAATGTTTTCAATCCGTCGCAGCCTTGAGATCGGGAGGCTGAAATCCGTCGACTTCGTTGTGCCTCTTGGGGATACCCCGGCTGCCGTCTTTCAGAACACGGCGTGCATTGCGTATGAGCAGCAGGTCGTTCGAAGAGAAAAGGTGTTTCGAATATTCCATGTCGGTGATGTCCATTGCCCCTTCGGCTGCCCCCAGCCAGTGATGCCCGCTTTTGAAGTTTCCCTGGACGATGTCCCGGATGGCATCGTACACCGCCACGTCCATGCGTTTCAGGGTACTCGCCAGGATCTTGCCCGGGATATCCGCATCCTGGTCCAGGTCTTCGGCGATCAGGTAGACTCCCTCCGTGTTCCTCACCGTTTCGTTCACACCCACTCCCGTATTGCCGGCGGCACGGAATATGACATCCACCCCCCGGGCAACCAGGGCCTGAGCCAGGGATTTGCCTTTTACCGGGTCATTGAAGGAACCCGCGGAAACGATGATGATTTCGACAGGTTCGTTCCTGTACTTCTCTGCGGTCTTGACTCCGGCACGAAAACCACTCACATAGGCTTCAACAGGAGGAATATCCATTCCGGTCACAACGCCGACCCTCCGTTTCTTCGTGAACAGACCGGCCGCCAGTCCCGCCAGGAATCCTCCCTCCTCGGACTTGAAATCGTAGCTGGCTACATGATCACCCGAAACTTCCCCCTCAATGTGTATAAAAAAGGTATCGGGAAAATAAGGAGCTACCTGCCTGACGGCGTCTGTGTATAGATAGCCGAGGGTCACGACTATGTCGGCAAATTTCGATGCCATGGACAGGTTGGCCACATAATCGGCCTGCTCGCGCGACTGGACGAACTGGGCCTTGAGGTGGAAATCGGCCTGGGCCCTCTGCACTCCTTTCCAGGAAACATCGTTGAAACCCTTGTCTCCCAACCCCGACGCGTCCGTGAGCACCACGACCTTCATGGTCTTGGCTGCACATGCCGCCGGGGGAGGCAAGAGCATCAGGAAAAAGACCACGGCCGCAAATACCCGGGAAAAGAATCTGCCTGGAGGGAGGGCTTTGCATGAAGTCATTCCTTTGAGAGGCATGGGTGCTCCTTCTTGAGTCAACGGCAAGGACAGTGAACAAACCTGAAATACACTGTGGCCCGGCAGATTTGTCTTGGAAGCCGCCTCAGGACCGGACCATCGTTGTATTCCGGGGAAGCGATCGAAACAGGGTATCAGGCCGGAAGAATACACTATTCCGGCCCAATGCACCAGACTCGGGATGCCGCGACTCGATGGACTCGAAGAACAACGGCGGTTCTGCGAAACAAGGAAGACGTTACCCGGAGCCCAGGTGTGAAAAAGCTCGAAGTCGGCAGTGCATTTTCCCGCAACTCGCAATAAGACAAAAACGCAAGCCTCGCAGGAATGGGATCGATAATGCAGGATTTCAAAATATTTCAAAAGAATAGGATTGACTTTGGGCCGTGCCATTCTTTATGGTGCAACGCACCTCGTTGTCCCGGCGGGCCCGGTTTCCCGGGACACGTCCTGCTGTCCCTTATTCACGAGGAGACTTTGAACCTATGAGTGCATTTCGCCCGGGTGAATGGGCCCTGTTGATTTCACAGAAAGGGAAAAAGTGGCTGGTCAAGGTGGAGGACGCCCCTTATTCCTCTCACCTGGGAACCGTGCAGATGCGTGACGTGCAGGGGAAGGAAGAGGGGGAATTCCTTGAAACCAACAAGGGGGCGAAGCTTTATCTCTTTCGCCCGACCCTCGAAGACTTCATTTTTACGATGAAGAGGCAGACTCAGATCATCTACCCGAAGGACCTGGGAGCCATGGTCTTTCATGGCGATATCCAGCCGGGGCAGACGATCCTCGAATCCGGCATCGGTTCCGGTGCCTTGACCTTGGCCCTTCTTCGGGCCCTGTGCGGCACCGGCAGGCTCATCTCCGTAGAAAAGCGGCCTGAATTCGCCAGGCTGGCCCGATCCAACATCACCCGGTTTTTCGGACGACACCCCGATAATCATGAAATTGTGGTGGGCGACATACAGGATTTTGCCATGACCGTCAAAGCGGACCGCATCTTCCTCGATCTGCCCGAACCATGGCACGCCGTGGGTCCGGTTTCCGTTCTTCTCAGGCAGGGAGGAATCCTGGTCAGCCTCAGCCCGAACATAGGACAGGTACAGCTCGTGCACAAGGAACTCAAGGCGTCGGGCTTTGCCAATGTCTGGACTTTCGAGCTGTTGAAGAGGGAATGGAAGATCGACGAGCGGCGCGCCCGGCCCGTGGATCGCATGGTGGCTCACACCGGCTTCATCACGGTGGCTAGGAAAACCCCGGTCTATATCGATTCGGAATCGGAAGCCTGAAATGAAACGCCGTCTGCAGGCGCCTCAGCGATTATCGAGGGGAAGTTCGACGACGAAGGCTGTCCCTTGTGACGAAGAAGATTCGATACTCAACGATCCGTCATGGTCCTTGATAATATTGAAAGATATGGCCAGGCCAAGCCCTGTACCTTCCGGCTTGGTGGTGAAAAACGGATCGAAAACCTTCTGCCTCAAATCCTCGGGAATTCCAGGACCATCGTCCTGTATGACAATACGTGCCTTTCCCTCGGACGGACAGGATGAAATCCGGATCTGCCCGACACCCTTCATGGCATCTATGGAATTCTGAAGCAGGTTGAGAAACACCTGCTTCAACTGGTCCGGGTCTCCGAGTATGTTCATGCTTTCCTCGGACATCCGCGTGACGACTTCGATCTTTCGGTTCTGGAGCATCGGCTGAAGAAGGTCGAGGATTTCGTTCAAGATCAGGTTGACCGAAACAACGACTTTCCGGCTCGATGACGGAGGGCGTGTCAGAAGGCTGATTCCGCTGAGGAGCGTCTCGAGGCGCTTCACCTCCTTGAGGACGATATTCAACTTGCGCCGGTCCTTCTCGTCGTTGCGCAATGCATCGCAGCCTTCCACCTGTCGGGCGAATCCGCCGATGAGCATAAGGGGCTTCCGGATCTCGTGGACCACATGGGCGACTGCTTTCCCGATATCCGCCAGTTTCTCGTTGAAGCGGATCTCCCTCTCCATCTGCTTTCTCTCGGAGATGTCACGTATAACGGCGGTAAAGTACAGCCGCCCTTCCGTCCTGGAAACGGAGTAGGAAATCTCGACGGGAAAGGTGCTTCCGTCCCGGCGCTGCCCGGAGCATTCCCTCGATCTGCCGATCACCCTGGCCACTCCGGTGTGGATGTACCGATTGACGTAGTCTTTGTGCAGTTCATGGTGAGGAGGCGGAATGAGGGGGGAAACGTCCCGGCCCAGCATTTCGGAGCAGGAGTGGCCGAACATCTGTTCAGCGGCCTTGTTGCAATAAACCACCCGGTGATTTTCATCTACCGTGATCACCGCGTCGGCCACCGAAGCCAGGATTTCCCATACAATGGTTTCAGAAAGCAGCTTATTGAATGAATCCTGTTCAGTTGACATTCTGTTTTCCCTGCCGCAGGAATGACGAATGAGAAAAGAACGATGCGTTGCACGACGCGCCAGAGGTCTTCCAGGTAATTCTTATGACAGGCGAAGAAAAGGGTCAATACCCCGGGAAACGCCGCAGTCGAAAGCCTGGATCACGAATCCGGTTTCGATTCTCCCCGCAGGGAAGCGAGAACTTCCTTCAGTTTTCCGAAATCGAGGTCGCTGCTGTCCACCACCTCACCGATTCGCACGGGCAGGATGAAATGCAGGGTATCCCCCGCTCTCTTCTTGTCTGTCCGGAGCGCCTCCAGGATGTCTTCGGGCGAAAAGGCTCCAGGTATCCGCACGGGCAATTCCCAGGCCATCAGAACGTCGACGACACGATCCAGGTCCGCCTGTTTGAACATATTCAGTTTCACCGCCAGCCTCGAAGCCGCGACAAGCCCCATGGCCACCGCGTCACCATGCCGGATTTCGTAGTCGCTCAACCTCTCCAGGGCATGCCCGACGGTGTGGCCGAGGTTCAGTACTCTCCGCAATCCTCCTTCCTTTTCGTCGGCTTCCACTATCTTCGCCTTGACGGTGCAGCATGCGGAAATGATCCACTGGAGAGCTTCCGACTTTCTGCTCCTGATCTCAGCAGCATGACTTTCGATGTATTTCCAAAGGACTTCGTTCCCGATCATGGCCGTCTTGATCACTTCCGCCATTCCCTGCCTGAATTCGACATCGGGCAGGGTCTCGAGAAAAGCGGGGGACATCCAGATGCATCGAGGCTGATGAAAGGTTCCCAGCAGATTCTTGCCTTCAGGAAGATCCACACCGGTTTTCCCGCCGATACTGCTGTCCACCTGCGCAAGGAGCGTGGTAGGAACCTGGAAATGGGGAATCCCGCGCATGTAGATGGAAGCGAGAAAACCCACGACGTCCCCGGTGACCCCTCCCCCAACGGCTACGAGCGCACTCTGGCGGTCGGCGCCCGCAATCGCCAGCTGCCGCGCAAGTTCCTCCAGTCGATACAGGCGTTTGTTGGATTCCGACGCTTCAAACAAGACGACACGGCCCGAGGACGGAGCAGGCCATCCCCATTTTTCGGCCTGTTCTCCCCATAAAGCCCAGACGTTCCGATCCCATATCCAGTAGGGCGTCCGGCGGCCCAGCGAAGTTCGGATCACACGGGGCACATCCCCGGCCAGGCCTTCACCGATGAGTACCTCCGATTTGCGGGGAGCCTCGCCCTTGAGTGAAATCTCCAGTTTCATTTTCGGTCTCTCCCATCCTTGCCGGTAAAAATCTTCTCACAATAATGAGAAGTTACCTCAACACCCCCATCATGGCAATCGGTATCATGGCAGTTCGATGAGAAACCGGGCGGCCGGCAGTACACCGAACCTGAGCAGAAGAATGGTTCGGTTTCGCTGCGTTCGTATCCTCATCGTTCCCGCAGGGCTACCTGGGTTTCGGATGAGTCCCGGCGCATGTCCCGGGATCGCAGGAACACGGGGATTCTGAAACCCGGCCAGCCTCGCAGGAAGTACACCCGGAACACGAAGGAACCTCCGAGCGAAGAACCTTCATGTAATGCCGGATCACGTAAACCAGAACGGCTGCCACTACGACAAGGACGACGACGGTCTGCCACATGATGATGACACCTATCCCCCCAGACCCATCCAGTGGCCGGCTTGGAAGACCAGCACCGAAAGGAAAAAGGCTACGGCTGTATTGAATACCATGGAAAAAAGACCCCATTTCCACGCACCGGATTCCTTGATGATGCAGACCACGGTCGCAAAACAGGGTGCATAAAGCATGATAAATACGATGACCGCAAAGGCTTTCAGGGGATTCCACTGCGGATCCCCGGCAAGCCGGTCGCTGAGGGATCGGTTTTCCTCCTCATCGGTCTGTCCCAGGGAATAGGCCGTCCCCATGGTGGAGATGATCAGTTCCTTGGCAGCGAAACCGGACAGCAGAGCGACATTGGTTCGCCAGTCGAAGCCGGCCCATTGAGTGATCTTTTCCAGTCCGGTCCCCATTCGCCCTGCGTAGGAATACCTCAACGCAGCCTGGGATGCATCACGATCGATGTCCGCAAGACGCTCCCGCAAGGATTCCGCTCCAGTAAATGCGGGCTCACCCGTGCCTTCCGTGAACGCAGGCAGGTGTTCCGGCGGAACTTGGGCCAGGACCGCCTGCCTTTTTGCATCGAACGGGTGCTTCTTCTCCTCGGGAAGAGCGGGAAAAAACATCAGTGCCCAGAAAAGGATCGAGATCGCCAGGATGATCGTCCCGGCCTTCTTGATGTATTGCCAGGTGCGTTCCCAGGTGTGGATGAGCAGCCCTTTGAAGGTGGGAAGCCTGTAGGGAGGCAGCTCCAGCAGAAACGGGGTGCTGGGGCCCCGCAGGATGGTGACGCGGATGAGCTTCGCCAGCAGCAGTGCGGCCGCCCAGGACAGCAGGGTGAGCAGCAGCATGATCTGGGCGTGCCGGGCCGGGAAAAAGGCGGCGATGAGCATGGCAAAGACGGGAAGTTTCGCTCCACAGTTCATGAAAGGAGCGGTCAGGATCGTCGCCAGGCGCTCCTTTGAGCTTCGCAGTGTTCTCGCGGCCATGACTCCCGGAACAGCACAACCGCCCGCAATGCCTCCCGATATGATGAAAGACATGACGGAGCTGCCGTGGAGCCCGAATGTCCGGAATACACGGTCAAGCATGTAGGCGACCCTCGCCAGGTACCCTGTGTCCTCCAGGAGTGCGATGGCAAAGAACATGAAAAGGATGAGCGGCACGAAACCCAGGACTCCACCCACACCGTCGATGATCCCCGAAATGATCAGGGACTTGAGCGGGCCCTCGGGCAGAGTCGTCTCGGCATAGCTTCCCAGAGCGCTGAACCCGGATTCGAGCAGCTCCACCGGGACCTCGCTGTACTTGAACGTAAACTGGTACACCAGGTAGAGGATGAGCAGCATGATCAGGGGGCCGAGGAAGCGGTTCGTCACCACGCGGTCGATCTGGTCGGACATGTAAAGGCGGTCGGCCTTCCGGCTCTGCCTCATCACGCCGTCTTTGAGCAGGGCGGAGATGAATCCGTAACGGTGATCCGCGATGATCGCTTCCGGGTAAGTATCCAGGGTCTTCCCAAGGTGGTCCGTGACCTGGGCGGACATCGATTCCAGTCTCGCCGACAGTTCAGGATCCGTTTCCTTCCCTTTCCCGATCACCTGTTCGTCGTCTTCGAGGTATTTAAGCGCCGTCCAGCGGGGAGGCAGAATGTCGGTGAGAAAACCCGCGTCCTTGATCTCCCGCTCCATGCGGTCAAGAACGGGATCGATATCCGGCCCGTAGGAGATGTGAAGGGGTGTCCACGCCTGCTTCGCTGTGGCCACACCGGCAGCGGCTTCCATCAAACCAACCTTGCCCATGCCCGTCCGCGCCACGGTGGGAATCACAGGAACCTGAAGCCGCCTGGACAGCTCGGAAACATCGATCTCGATGCCCCGGCTTTCAGCCGCATCCATCATGTTCAACGCCACGACAATAGGGATGCCCAGTTCGAGAAGCTGGACGGTGAGATAGAGGTTCCTCTCGAGGTTGGATGCGTCCACGATGTCGATCACAACCTGAGGCCTTTCCTGTACGAGAAAATCCCGCGCTACCAGTTCCTCCAGGGAGTAGGCGGTAAGGGAATAGGTGCCGGGGAGATCCACAAGTCGAAGAAGATTGCCGTTCAGTGAATAACTCCCCTCCTTCTTCTCCACGGTGATGCCGGGATAATTGCCGACGTGCTGGCGGGAACCGGTGAGCGCGTTGAAGAGGGTTGTCTTGCCGCAGTTGGGATTGCCGGCAAGGGCAATGAGAACCTGCGATCCAGTATCCTTCATGACTGTTCGTCCACCTCCACTTCGATATAATCCGCTTCGTTGTTTCGGAGAGTCAGAGTGAAACTGCGCACTCGAACGGCCACAGGATCGTGAAGCGGAGCACGCCCCTGGATCAAGAGGGGAGTTCCGGGGACAAGCCCCATGTCGCGGATGCGGCGTCCGAGTTCACCTGTCGCTTTGACCTTCGCAATGATCCCTTTCTGCCCTGGAGCCATCCGCCTCATGGCAATAACCGGCATGATCAACCCCTTCCTTTTTGGAGTTAGGTGCCCCTAACTCCAGCCGTTAAAAAAGAAGCGGCTGTTTTCAACCGCTTGAATATAATCACAAACGAAGAATCTTTACAGTGCGGAGGTCACCAGTATCTTGTCGGAAACCCCTTTGCCGAGACTGATCGTGCCGCCGCGAACACGGACGAGACACGGGCACCCGCAACCGCCGCAGAGCACTTCCATTTCCACTCCGGGATAGATTCCCATAGCAGCCATGCGGGCGCAAAGTCCACGGCCCCCTTCTATCCCGGCGACTTTCAGACGCTTTCCCGCTTCGGCTTCGCACAGGGGCAGCATCCCGTTGTTCGAGGTCTTCATGCTTGTGCAGCGGCATCCACATTTGAACCTTGCTTTGTCCTGCATAAAGCCCCCCTTTTCCCAGGTGCACTCCGTCGTTTACAATTAGGTACTCCAAACTTTATACACTGTCAATAGCTTTTTCAATGCAGGAATACCTTGACTTGGATCAATTTATCTCTTTCATTGCTCCAGGAGGGAGTAAAACGCATGACACACTGCACGGCGCAAAGGCTGCTGTCGGAAGTCCGTTCGTCGTTTGCACGATCCGGACGGTTGTCTTCGGAACAGGTCGCGGTTTTGCTCGATCTGTGCACAAGCCCGTCGCACGATGTGCGCGAATCTGCCATCAGCCTTCTTCTCAATCCTCCCGCAGGGGATGACGCTTCCCATTTTCTCAATCTTCTCAGGAACATGGCCGTTCTTCCCGTAAAGGCAGGAAGCCTTCCTTTTGCGCTTATCGAGGCCCTGTGCGAAATACCTGCCTTCGCCCGTTCCGCATCGGACGATCCGGACATTGGAAGATTCTTCGGCCGGCTCCTGCCACGTCTTCCACGCAATGCACGGCGTGTCCTGCTCCAAAGGAGGCTTCCCCTCATGCCTTTCCTGGACGGCTTTCGGCCCGACCTCCCAGGCTGCCTGTCCGTGAAGTGCGGTGGAGTCATCCGCCGACGCTGGAGGATTCTCAGGAGGTTGCTGCTGGGCATGAAGCTCGATTCCCCCTGGGCGGAGATTACCCTGGCGGACCTGCTTCCCCTGTGGAGGAACGGCAAATCCAGGCGTTGCTGCGGATTCCTCAGGGGCCGATGGTTGAGGGTGGGGCGGGCCCTGGTTGCGCCTCCGGCCGATCCGCAGCCGGGTCTCCAACGGCTCGACATCGAAAGCCTGTACTGGGGCGGCCGTGGGAACCTCACTCTGCACCTCCTGACTGCCCTTTTTCGCAGCCAGGCTGAAGAACTTCGTGCAGTCAGGCAGGCTGCGTTCGACGCCGGCAATGACACAGGCCGGGTCGTCTTGAGCTGGCACAATGCCTCTCTCGCCGCGGCCGGAGGCTGGGCTTTCGAGTACATGAACACGATGATTCCGTCGCCATCCCTTTACCGGAAATTCCGTAAGGCGGTCCTACGTCGGGTGGACAGGCTGAAGGAATCGGGGATCCGGGACTTGGCGAACCGGCTGAAAAAGATGCGCCGGGACCGGCTCCTTATCCCGAAGATCATTCACGCACTCTGGGAAAGCCGCACCAGGAGCATCCTCGAGGGGACGGAGGAAAGCCGGTGGACGGAAAAGATCGGAGCCGCAGCGAAATACCTTGAAAACGACCTTGTTACCGAAACGCTCGAATCGGGAAAGCTCGCATGGCACGGCACCGTCAGCCCTCATCAGCGGGTTCGCCTGGAGGATCTCACTGCCTGGGACATGGAGAACGAGAACTCCTGGGAAGACGGACTCTTCCTCTCGGCGGCAATCGCCATCGAGGCTCAGCGCCTGCTGGAGAGAGGAGACATATCCGCTTTCGTCCTGCCCTGGATCGACAAGTTCTTCATTTCTTCCCGACGCGACAAGGATATATTCTATCTTCCCGCTCTTGTCCGATGGTTTGAAGAGGCCGGCGTCGATCCCCTGATCCTTTTCTGGGAGGACACGATACACGCCGACAGTCCGAGTCTCCAGCCGGGCCTTGCACGAATGAGAGAACAGGGGCTTGCCTGCCGGGGCATTGGAGTTTTCGGACGGGACGGATCGAAACGAAAGGACGCCCGGGAAGTGATTCGCATCGAGCACCGCCGGACTCGACTTTTTGCCCTGAGGCCCTGTTCGGACGTTCACCATGACCGGTCTTTTCACAACCTCGTGAACAACCTCGATTACAGTTTCCTTGAACAGTACGATTCTTCCTGGAAAGACAATCTGTGCTTCCTCTATTCGGGCACACAGGTTTCTTCCCTGCTTTCGGTCCAGTGCCAGATGGAAAATATTGCGCCCTGGCTTGCCGCACAGGGCATGAAACACCCTTTCGGTTCCCTGCTTCGCAACAGGCTCCGCTGGGAGATCCTTGGCGCCAAAGGGTCCCTCTCCGATCCCTTCTCCCTGGGTTATGCCTCCTGGGGGAATCTATGCTGAAGCGGGCCTTCGAGCATCCACAAGCCGAGGGCGAAACTTCACCTGTGGTTTTTTCTCGATGGCGTGCCACCCGCTGATGGGGACCCTCGAATGAGCCTTCAGGGGAAAAAAGTGAACGGCGGCGGCTCCCGCCGGAACAGTGGCCCGGTAGAAAACCTGCTCGCCCGAATCGTAGCGGTAGATGTAATAATGCCCTCGCACGGAAAGTTCGTGGGCTTCATAGATCCACACGAGACTGTGTCGTAATTGTAGGGCCTGGGAGTGGATTTTTATGGTTTAATAGGAATAAAAAATAGGCAAATCGGAAGGTTATGTGGTATAGTGTAGCCCTGAGAGCAGGAGGAAAAGGGCTATGGCT
>JABUEY010000086.1 GCA_013314815.1 Syntrophobacteraceae bacterium | reverse complement strand
CCACGACCTCGTGGAAGCCATCAGTCTTTCAGATCGCGTTTTTGTTCTCACATCGAGGCCGGCCACCATCAAGCGCGAATACCGGGTGGATCTTCCCCGGCCCCGCTGTGGCCAGGATATCCAGTTCAGTCCGGGATTCAGAGACCTTCATGGAGCCATTCGTTCAAGCCTTCACGAGGAGGTGGACGCATTCAACAACAGCCGCTTCAAATTGCACACCTTTGAGCCTCATGCAGCCACTCATCCACATTACCAGGCTTAGCCTCATTGTCGTGTTTCTTCTCTTGTGGCAGATGGGAGCGTCGACCGGGGTCCTGGACCCGTACTTTTTTGGAATGCCAAGCAGGATTGCAGGGGATTTGTGGAGCATGACAGTCGACGGCTCCATATTCTATCACACCTGGGTCACCCTTCAGGAGACTCTGATGGGATTTCTGCTCGGCGCTCTGGCCGGCATCATACTTGCCTTTCTCCTGGCCGCCAGCCCCTTCTGGGCGAAAGTTCTGGACCCTGTCATCATGGTTCTCTATGGAATACCTCGGATAGCCCTGGCTCCCCTCTTCATCCTCTGGTTCGGTCTCGGGATGGCATCAAAAGTCGTTTTTGCCTTCGCACTGGTTCTGTTCCTGGTTTTTTATAACACCTTGGCAGGACTCAAAGCAGTCGACCGGGAAATGGTCGATGCCGTGAAGATCATGGGAGCTACGAAATACCAGATTCTCTCGAAGGTAATACTTCCTTCCGTAAGCCCGTGGATCGTCGCCAGTCTCAAATCGGGCATGGGGATGGCGCTCCTTGGGGCCATCGTGGGGGAGTATATAGGAGGCAACGCAGGGCTCGGCTGGCTCATCAACCATGCAGCGGGCCTGTTCCAGACAAACAGGGTATTTTCCGCTTTGGTCGCTCTTGGAGTGCTTGTCACGGTCATGAATGAAGTCTTGAAGATGGTTGAGAAGAGGCTGCTCAAGTGGAGGCCTCAAAACGATCGGCTCACCTGAACCTGAGGGAGGAAGTAAATGGTGTGGAACTGTCTGCGGTTCTTGGTCATGGTTGCCGTGTTAGGTGGTTTCTTCAGTGGCGGAGGGCATGCCCAGTCGCTGGAAAAGGTCTCCTGTTCCGAGGCGGTTCGGGGTTTCTTCTTCCTTCCACTCTACGTGGCCCACGGGCTCAAGCTCTTCGAACACCAGGGACTCGATGTCACGATCGATTCAGCTCAGGGCGGTCCTTTGGCCATGCAGGCGCTTGTGGCCGGCCAGGTTCAGTTTTGTGCGACGGGCCACGGGCAGGTGGCAAACATGTATGCCGAGGGAAAGTCGACCAAGATCGTGAACCAGATGCAGGATAAGTGCACATTCTATCTGGTGGGACGTCCTGACATCAAAGAGATCAGGTCTCTCAAGGGCAAGACTCTCGGATGCACCAAGATCGGCGCGGAAACTTTCGCAGTGGGACGCTATCTGGTGGCAAAGGAAGGTCTTGATCCTGAAAAGGATATCACCACGACCGGCGTTGGAGGTATCTCCACCATGGCAAGCGCTTTCGAAAACGACCGAGTGCAGGCCGTCATGGCTTTTCAGCCACTGACCTCCAAACTTCTCGCGGAAGGCAGGGGAACCCTGCTCGCCAGGCTCAACACAAGAGAGGACAGTCTCAGGTGGTTCGGATCCCCCGATTACTCCTTTTCCGTCATCCAGGTGACCGATGACTACATCAGAACTCATCCGGAAACGGTGCAAAGGTTCATAAACGCCATCGTCGCCGCCGAAAAATGGCTTCTCGAAAATAATGCAGACGAAATCGCCAAAGTAGTGGCTCCATATTTTTCCGGTATGGAGCATGAGGTCATCAGTGCGTCGGTCGAGCAGGACCGCGAGGCCTTTTCTAAAACGGGGCTCGTCTCAAAGGAAGGCCACTCAACGGCGGTCAAGATATTCCGAGATGCGGCCATTCTGAAAAAAGACGTCCCCTTCGATGCAATCGTCAATAACTCTTTTACCGAGAAAGCATCCAGGTAACCTCATTATGGGTACTCTCCACGGGTTGGTCTTCCCCATCAACGCACTTCCCGGCTGTCAACTGGTGAAGGAAGGCATCGACCGCATAAGTTTCGACGCCGATGTGAAGTCGGAGGCGGTCATACGCTATTACGAACGGGTCGATGCCGACCTGCTCTTCTATTTCAGCGACATTGTGATACAGGCCGAGGCGATGGGGGCAAAGATCAAGTTCGCTCCCGATGCCATGCCGTGCGTCAGCGAGACGGCGCAGGAAATCATTTCACCCAGCCCCTCCCGCGTAGGCAGAATGGAGGTGAACGCCCGGGTCTTGCGGCGTCTTGCCGGTGTGTTTCCTCACAAGCTCAGATCTACCCTGGTCTATGGGCCTTTTACCGTGGCGGGGCAGGTTGCAGGGGAGCAGAATGTCCTGCGGGCGACTATCGACAACCCCGATGAGCTCGAAGGTCTTCTCGAAAAAACCCTGGAATGTGCCATTGACTACGGCAGATATCTCTTGGATGCGGGAGCCGACGTCCTGTGGGTTTCAGATCCCCTCTCCGCACTCCTTCCCCCCGAACTCTTCCCTCGATTTGCCGGAGATTACCTCGCCAGGCTGTTTGCCATCTATCCAGGTCCAACAGCTCTGCATATCTGCGGAGATACTTCCGCCATGATCGAGGGTATGATCGAAACCGGCGCCAGGGGCATCAGCTTCGATCAGTGTATGAATCTGCTTGCCGTGGAAGACAGGGTACCTGAGAACATCATTATTATCGGCAACCTGGATCCGGTTGAAGTAGTTGAAATGATGAACACGGAACAGGTCGCCGCTCAGACCGCGGATCTTGTTTCGATGATGGGGATCAAACCCAACTTTGCACTGAGCACCGGCTGTGCTCTGCCACCCTCGACGCCCATGGACAATGTCATGAGCTTCGTGGAAGAAGGCCGCTCCCGTCTCGCTCTTCTTGCCCCTCACGCCGAAGACCTTGCAGCACTGGCGGCAACGGTCCATAAAGGCGACCGTGATGGAGCTGCCACCCTTGTCAAGAGAGTTCTCAACAGGAGAATCCCGGCCAGGTCGATCATCGGTTCAGGCCTCATGAGGGCGGTGAGGAAAGCGAGTGCACGCTATGAGTACAGGCTCTGCTTCCTGCCCGAAGTCCTTCTCATTGTGGATGCCTTCTACCAGGGCTACAAGTGTCTCGAAACCAAGATCGATGCGGGGCGGGAAGGGACTCCGCAGATCGTTCTGGGGACCGTCAAGGGAGATTTCCATGAGATCGGCAAAGACCTCGTGCGAATCATGCTGGAAGCCAACGGGATGAGGGTTCTGGATCTAGGCGTGAACGTGGATGGAGCGAGGTTCACCGAGGCAGTTCGCCTTTTCGGGGTCTCGGTGGTCGGTCTTTCGGCATTTACGACAGCGGCACGCAGGCAACTGTCCGGGATCATCGACCAGTTCAGGCAGGAAGGGCTCTCACACGTTTCCATCCTGGTAGGCGGGGCGGCGGTGAGTGAAAAGGTCGCCCGTGATGTCGGGGCGAACGGCTATGGCAGGGATGCCGTTGAGGCGGTGAAGATGATCGAAAACATCCTGAAGCGTTCTCGAGCGTCAAATGATGATCGAAAACATCCTGAAGCGTTCTCGAGCGTCAAATCATGATTCAAAAGACTTCGCCCTTTCCTGACAGGCTTTCGAAATACCTGCAGCTTGGCAGCCATGAAAAGGCGCGCCAAGAGGCCCAGTTCTTGTGGGAAGAAGCCCTGGTTCTCCTAAAGGCTGCCAATTGGAGATCCTTGCTCACGGTCGATGAGTTCTTTGACGTCTTTCACCCTTATGCAGAATCGAGCCAATCCATACGAAGGCTGCTTCGATGCGCCCGCGAGGTGTGGCTCCTTGCTGTTACCGCGGGTGATGGGATCGAGCGCAGATCCAGGGAATATCTGAAAAAAGGGGAGGCTTTCCGTGGTTACGTCCTGGACCGGATGGGGAGCTTCCTCGCGGAGGAGCAGATCAGGCAGGTAGACAAAATCATCTCTGAAGAAAGCACGGGAAAAGGATACAAGACAACCCGGCGCTACAGCCCCGGCTATCGGGATTTTCCCCTGGAAGCCCAGGTCGTCTTTGTCGATTTGGCCTCATGTGCCATTCCCGAACTGAGGCTTACTTCGGACTTCCTCCTCGTTCCTGAAAAATCCATCACCGCGATCAAGGGAGTTCTGGAATAGACGTTCACTGTGCGGCGTTAATGCCCTTCACAGAGCGCGAACAGTTATCCTTTGAACAAACAGAGACCACGCCGAGTTCTCTTGCATGAGACAGGCACTCTCCGAAGATCAGCTTTCGTTCAGCAGGTCCCGGACCTGGGCATTGTACTTCCTGAAACGTTCGCAATTCTTGTCTCTCGGCCTGGGCAGATCGATATCGATCAATCGCCTGATTCGCCCCGGCCGAGTCATCACCACCACCCGGTCGGCAAGGGTGATGGCTTCACTGATGCTGTGGGTAACAAAAAGGATCGTCTTTCTTTCATTGCACCAGATCCCGATGAGTTCGTTTTGAAGGATTTCCCTGGTGCGCGAATCGAGCGCTCCGAAAGGCTCATCCATGAGCAGGATTTTTGGTTCTGCAGCCAAAGCTCTCGCCACGGCCACTCGCTGCTGCATGCCCCCCGAAAGCTCAAAAGGATACGACATGTCGTAGTCGCCAAGTCCCACGAGTTCGAGATACTTTCGTACCCTGGCCATCCTGTCCTGCCTGTTCATCCTCCGAATCTCGAGTCCGAAGGCTACGTTATCCCGGACCGTTCTCCAGGGGAAAAGGGTATATTTCTGGAAGACCACGCATCTTTCCGGCGTCGGCCCGTTGACCTTCCTGCCGTCCACCAGGATTCTGCCCTCCGTCGGCTTATCCAGACCCGCGACCAGCCGCAGAGTAGTGGTCTTCCCGCAGCCCGACATCCCGACGACGCACACGAATTCGTTTCTTGCAACCGTGAGATCCAGGCTGCTCACGGCTGGTATACGCTCGCCGTTTGCATTTTGAAATGTCTTGGAGACGTTGATGATTTCAAGCATTTCCCGACTAACTCATCCTCCCTCGCCATATGATCCTGTTCTCAAGCCATCTGAAGCCCCGGTCCACGAGAAAGCCGATGAATCCTATGATGATCATTCCTGCTACGATGACGTCGGTGCGGAGGAATTCATAGGCGTACCAGATGAGGTAGCCAAGACCGGAACTGCTTCCGGGCATCATTTCTGCTGCAACCAGGCACATCCATCCTATTCCCATGCCGATCCGAAGCCCGGTAAGTATCGCTGGTGCACTTGCGGGAATCAGGACTTTGAACAGCAGCGAAAATCGCCTGGCTCCCAGTGTCCTTGCGGATTCGATGTACTCGTCGGGAATGCTCCTCACCCCCTGGGCTGTGTTGAGGAGCACAGGAAAAAATGCCCCGATCATGATGATGACCACTGTCCCATACTGAATATTCGAGAGAAGTATGCTCTCTGAAAGCTGAGGAGCCCAGTCGACAATTCCCTTTATCCCGAACCAGGCCAAGATCAGGGGAATCCATGCAAGAGGCGGGATAGGGCGAAGAAGCTCGATCAGAGAATCGAACAGCTTGTCGGCCAATCGGCAGTGCCCCATCCAGATCCCGAGCGGGATGGCAACAGATGCAGCCAGAAAGAAACCGAGCAGGACTCTCACAACACTTATACACATGTGCATTGCGAGGCTCCCGGTGATGAGAACCTTTTGCGTCGGGTGAAGCAGGACCTTCACTACACTTTCAAGCCTTGGAAGAATCATGGGCTTGTTGAGATACAAGGCAACGATCTCCCATGCACAGGCCAGAAGCAATGGCAGAATCAGCCGCAAAAGACTTTGTCCTGTCATGGTATACCGAATGCTAGGCGATAAACTTTTTCTGTTTGAGGTTCTTTCTGGCCTCTTCCATATACTGGAAATCAAATACGAGCGGATCGAGTTCCTTGCTGCGTTTTCCCACGAGCTTTCCATTGAAGAGCTTCATTCCATCCATTGTCTCGGCATAGGTGTAAACGCTTTCAATCCACCTTTCGGATGGGATGATCGTGTAGTTGTGGGTTGTGAGCGCCGACTGCTCGACATCTTCCTCAACGCCAAGCCAGGAAGAACATGTCCTTGCCGTCATCGCCCTGTCTGCGTTTGCCTCACCGACCCCGAGCGCGATGAGTTCCATTGTTTTCACCACGAGGTCCCTGTCGCGCGCAATGAAGTCTCCCGTCGCCCCCACCGAACAGCATGCATGCCCTTTCCACTTTCCGGCTGGAGGGACATCCTGGAGGTTCAAAATAACGGTGCCCGTGCCGTTCTTGACCGTTACCGCCGGAAATGGCTGAGCTCCTATTATACCCTCGGTGATTCCGTTCGATAATGCAGCCACAAGGTTACCATGTCCTTTCATGTTCATAAAAAGGACATCGGCATTCTTGTTCGTCGCATCCTCTGAACTGGTTATGCCTTGATTCTCGAGGGCCGAGCGGAAGATGATGGCCGCCACGGTATCCGGTCCCGGAGTGCCAATCTTGAACTGCTTTCCGCTCCCCTTGGTTTGCCGCACGAATTCGTCCCAGGTGTTCATGCCCAGGTCCCTTTTCAGGACAAACATGTTTCCGGCAGTCTGGAGAGGGGAGACAATCCTCGTGTCTATGCCCCGATCAACGGACAAGATGATGGCCTGAGTGCCGCTGATTCCCACATCGACACTGCCCTGAGCCACGAGTCTTTCGAGGTCGGGCCCTTTTGCAGTGGGTATAATCTGGACCCTCGCTATTCTTGAACCTTCATACATAAAATCATACAACTTATCCTCGGTTACAGGCTTCAGGCAGATATTGTATTTCTGTTGGAAAAGCTCCCAGTTCCTGGCAAGTACCATAAGGGGTGCGTGATGATCGGATAGAATGAATGCAAGCTTGATGCTTGGAGTCTCCGCATTGGCTTTTCTTGCCACAGCCGGAGCAAGCCCTGCCAGGGCGACTCCAGCGACTGCCCCCTTGATGAAGTTCCTTCTCGAAAGTCCCCCCTTCTTGATGCCGTCCATTCATTTCTCCCATGATCAATCGCTGAAACACAACACGAGCGAGTCCCAATCCTCAAAACAGTCGATCGGTCTTTGCCCTTCCTGGTATGAAGCCGGCTCCAAAGGCCTCTCATGCCATGCACCATCACAGTTTTGGGCATTAGAACATGCCACAAGGCATGCCTGAAAGAAGGCCCACGTTGGCGTATCCCGCACAGCGCAGCGCCGACAATCTCGAATACAAATCATGTGCCCCGACGAGTATCAGCTTTATTCCGATTTTTCAAATTGAAATTTCCGATATAAATATTCTCAAGATGTAAGGGGTATCAATGGTCGTCCCCACCAGGCTAGTCCTGGGTGTGTTGGTCCGTGGCGAGGACGAGGACGTGGGAGGTGAGGGTGGAGCCGCGGATGAGCACCTGGGCTTCCATGATGCAGCCGTGGGTTTCGAGGATTTTCGAGATCTCCAGCCGGCAGGCTTCGGCTCGCTGTTTTCGTTCGGCATCCAGGAGCGCACGGGCGTCGCGGGCGGTGAGCGGGGTGGGTTCCATGGCCATGTGGGGACTCCTTTTTCAAGAGGCGATGAGGCCGGTGTTGCGGAGCACGGAAAGGATCGAGGAGAGGGCGGCCCGGGCCTGGGTGTCGATGGTCGATCCTCCCGACGGGTCCGATATCGAGGGCTGCTGGTAGAGCCGGATGATGTGGCCCGCCTCGGTCCTTGCATGCAGGGCGGCGTTTCCGGCGGATATGTCCGCGCTGTAGAGGACGCAGCAGTCGGTGGCGCCTGCCGTCGGGGCGGTGCCGGACCTCAGAACCAGGCTGCGGGTGGCGTCGGCTGGAGAAGATGCGGCTCCCAGCAGCAGGTTCCCCTTCGGGTCGATCTTTACGAGTTCGACGTAGGAGGTGCTGTTGCGGTGCCGGATGACGAGCACTCCGGTGTCGTCGAGGCCTCCGAAGGAAAGGTTGATGCGGCCCGGGTAGGTGGCGTGATCCTGGCCGAAGAGCATGAGGTGGGCTCCCGTGGCAAGGCCCGAGGATCCCTGCAGATAGAGGGCCGAAGAGTCGCTGTCCCGCGAGACGGTCGTGCCGAGAAGAGAACCTCCGGAGGCGGGAAAGAAGTCCGAGGCGTGCTTTCCGTCGATGAGATCGGCGTTGAGGTTTTCGCAAAGGGTGGAGGAGGAAAGGGTAAAGGGGGCGGTGCCGGTGGAGACCGACGAGCGAAGCTGCACATCGAGGGCAGCCCAGGGAGCTCCCGAGGCTGGGGCAACGATCACAAGGCTTGCCGAGGCGAAGCCTCCGCCGGTTCTTTGCGAGGAGGCGACAAGGCTCGTGTAGGCCGCGCGCCCGAGGGGGCTGTAGGTTTTTATCGCCAGGCTGAAGGGCTTGTCCGCCGAGGCTCCGAGGTAAAAGTCGTTGAGTTCGATCACCCCCTCGACGGCCGAGGTTCCGTTTACGGCCCACATGGAGAAAAGGCGCCTTGCCGGGTCATCTTCGCGCACAAAGGCGAGGGTGTTTCGAAGCGCCCAGGCCGACCCGCAGCGCACCGACACGCCGTCCGAGCTCAGCACCACGGCTCCCGCCCCGGCGTAGGCTCTGCCGTCGAGGGCGCTGATGTAGAACTGCCGGGTGCCGGCGTCCGAGTAGCCGGCGATCTCGGCCTGGGTGATCTCGATGCGCGGGTCCGGAGAGAGGCCGGTGACGAAGCTTCCCTCCGAGTCGATGCGGATGCGCCTGACCAGGACGTTGTTGAGCATGAGGTCGTCTTCGGTGACCAGGGTGGAGCCGTCCGAGCGGACGAGGTTTCCGTCCACATCGAGGCCGTCTCCCACGACGGCTCCGGCGGTGGCAAGAGGTTCGGCGGGCTGAAGGTCGTCGACGTTTTCTCCCGTGCTGTAGAGCAGGTCCGCGGCCCGGGTGATGCCTTCGATGGTGATGAAGTAAGATTCGGCATATCCCAGGTAGAGCTTTTGGCCGTTCGATCGCACCGGCAAAAGCTTCACCTCGTAGGTCCAGTACTTGTCGATTCCGACGATCTCGAAGGAATCCCCCGAGGTCCTGCCGGCATAGAGCCAGTCGCTTTTGCTTTTTGTGCCGCGCGCCTTCTGGTACCAGACCTCGACATAGCGATAGGCGGGGTCTGCGCTCGGTTCGAAGGAGATCCCGATGCACTGCTGCTGCCTGCCGTCGACTCCTGCCGCCCGGTATTGGGTCAGAACGACCGCCTTGGGCTGCATGGCCATGAGCGCCTGCTGTCCTTTGGAGTCGAACCCCGGGATGGAGGTTTCGTACTGGTAGATCTCGGGCCGGTATTCGATGCAGGCAAGGGTGCACTTCTGGTCCATCGCCCTTTTGATCTCGAGGATCCGGAAGGGCCTGGTGATGCGGTTCACCTGGCCGAAGGCGTAGACATCGAAGGGCTGGGGGTTGGCCACGTAGGGGGAGGCCACCGTGAGGGTGGTGTAGATGCCTGGTTCGTTTGCGATCGTTCGCTCGACGATGGCGTCCGTGCCCCTTCGGACGAGGAGCTTGTAGGTGAGTCCGGCCTCGATCGTCACTTCCCGGTCGAGCGTCACCGTGTTCGAGGTGGCCGAGACGATCCGGCCTCCGTTTCCCCACTGGGGCACATCGTGCTGGATATAGACCACATCTCCTATGGAGGCGTTGATGGCCTCGATGTCGACATCGATCTCGACGGTGCGGATAAGATATTTGTTGCACATGAGCCGGTACATGCCCGCGCGCCAGGCTTCGCTTGCCTTGGTGATGCCGAACAGTTCGATGGACGCGCGATAGCCGTTATTCGCCCCGGCCTGGTACACGGTGAGCTTGTCCCGCTCCCAGGTGTCCCGGTTCACGTAGTCGACCTCGATCTCGGTCGCCCGGTCCTCCAGGGGCAGGAAGGTTTCCTTGAAGCGGGATTCCTCGATGTTTCCCACGCTATAGAGGTTGACCGGCTCCGAGGGCCTGTCCACGGCCACGGTCAGCATGCGCCCGAACCAGACGGGCATGGCCCTGCCCACCTGGAAGACCCGCATGGCCGCTTCCCACATATTGCCGTCGTAGTCGCAGCCGCCGTTAAAGGTGATGCGCTTTTCCTGCCCTCCCTTGCCGTCGGGCACGAGTTCGTCGCAGTAGTCGGCCCACTGGGCAAACTTTACATGGTCGATGCGATCGGGATCGAGGCCGTCGAACCTTGCGGCCTCGAACGGGTCTTCGGGGGTGCCCGTACCGGTGATGACGGGCTGGGTGAGGATGTGGCACGCGATCCATGCCGGGTTGGTAGAGTAGCCGAACACCCAGCAATCGCCGTTCCACTTGCGGACGACCAGGCCCTTCATTTCGCACGACACCCGGATGGAGCCGGAGAGCTGGTCGTCGGCCAGCACGCGCAGGGCGAGCAGGGCCTGCCTCGAGTACTTGAACCGGTCCATGTGGACTTCGGCCACCCCGGCAAAGTACATGTCCCTGCCGTACCGGTCGGGGTGTTCGGGGGCCGGGTCGACCTTGGTGATTTTGACTTCGTAGCGGCCCCTGGCACCGTCCGGCACCTTGTACGTGTGGGTATAGCGCCTTGGTTTCGTCTTGTTGCTTTTGGCCTTGAAGGTGTTGGCCACCGACCCGATGGGGGTGGCGACATGGGTCCCGGAGTCCGTCCACTGCCATACGAGGTCTCCAGGATGGTCCGAGCCGGGCGGCGGGACGTACTTTTTGCCTTCGGAGTAGTTCGTGTCTTCCGGGTCGATGGACCCGGTGGTCCATTCCGCCCACTCGATGGAGTCTTCGTCGGTGTATTTGCCTTCCCACTGCGGGGAGGTGGAGACATCGACGAGCTTTCCGGCGCTCCACCGGCCGGTGGTGACCAGGAACCTGCCGTAGCCGTCTTCGGGGACTGCGCCTATGGAGATCCAGGTATCGGTTCCCGACAGTCTGAGGGCGATCCGGTACTGGACAATATGGGGCTGCAAAGCCTTCTTTTGCGGGTCCGCGTACCAGATGCCGTTGGGGAAAGTCACATCGACTTCCAGCCGGTCGAAGTCATCGCCCACCGTCGTGTAGATGTAAGAAGCCTCGTCTTCGATCTTGACGCTTTCATGGTACTCGACCTTGGTGGCCTTGACGAGATCGAGCGGCGGCTGGTTGACATAGCCGAAGCGCACCTCGCGCTGCACTTCCTTGAAGGACCGCAGGGGCTGGCCGTTGATTTCGATGTTGGAGATGGAGTGTATGGGCCCCATGCCGAGGCAGATCACCAGGTTGAGGTACTGCTTGTTTGATGCGGTATCGATGAAGCTGTTGACGATATTTCCGTAGACGCGGTTTCGGCCGAACCAGGCGGCGATGGGGATGCCCTGCTGTTCGGTGTTGTGGGGCGACCAGGAGTAGGCTCGGCTGCCCAGGGCGTTGTCCGGGGTGTCGAGGCTCGGGGAAGCGGGGGGAAGAAGGGAGTTGACCACCAGGCCTCCGATGAGCATGAGGCTTCCGGCAAGCATGGAGGTAAGCAGGGCGTTTCCCCAGAACATGCTAAATCCCATGAGCCACGGGGCGGCCCACATGGATATGGCGGCGGTGGCGATCATGAGGATGGCTCGCAGGATGCCCTTGTCTTCGTCTCCCAGCTCGGGGGCCACGGCGATGGCGTCTCCGGGCATGGGAAAGGTCTCGTGGAGGTGTTCGGCGGGCACGTGTTCGCCGTTGAGGTAGACTCGAACCCGCATCCCGCGGGGAACGAAGCGGCCGATGAGCGAGGCGAGGGTGACGGCGGGGGTCCAGTCCAGGCGGCGCACGGTCCTGCCGCTCCTGTGGAAGGGGTGTTCGATCAGCGACAAGATGAGGGGGCTTGGCCCGGGTGCGGGAACAGGATCATGCATGGCGAAGCTCCCAAAACCCGCTGATTTTCCCGGCCCACGGATCGATGTCCAGTCTTTCGATGGCCACGCGGGTTTGCCGGGTGATGTGGATGAAGCGGTACCGGTCAAGGAGCACGACGCCCACGTGGGTCGTGTACGGAGGGCGCAGCATGAAGGTCACCAGGCACCCGGGTTCGGGTTTTTCGAGGGGGAAGAAGAGCTCCCCGAGGGCCTCTTTCATCCGATGGTCGATGCAGGCCCCGCCGGTCACCGATTCGTAGTGTGCGGGGGTGTGGAGGCCAAGCCGGCGGCGCACCTCGATGCACAGGCCGTAGCAGTCGTACCTTTCGGGCCCCCTTCCCCCGTACTGGAACTCCTTTCCCAGCAGGTCGTTAAACGACTCTCCAGCCCTGTTCGGACAGCCCACGATGTCCTCCGAAGTTTCGGGTGTTGGAAAGCGACACGCACATTTCCCACGTGCCGTTACAGGCGGTTTCGGGCCCCGAGTAGCGGCATTCGACTCCCTTGAAATGGCCGGCCCAGTTGCAGTGGCCGGCGATGAACCGGTAGGGGGGATATCTTCGCCGCAGGGGATTGGGGGCTCCGAGGGTAAAGACGATCCATTCGGCGTCTGCGGTGGTGCCGAGGACGGTGAACTCCATCTCGAGATCGGCGTAGTTTTCTTCGAGGAAGGCCGAGTTCACCACGCGCACGAGCACGGTGGACCCGACGGCCCCGTCGAGGTCTTCGAGCCAGGCATGGACGATCCGGGTGACGTTGGCCAGTTTGAGTTCGATGGACGGGATTTCGCCCGACGAGCTCTCCTTGGCCGGGTCGAGCATGAAGGGGAAGGCCGTGTAATTGCGGCCCTGGAAGGCGATGTTTTCGTTTCCCGAGCAGAAGTGATAATCGGGGGCTCCCTGCAGTTTGATGTCGAGCAGCACGAGCCAGGCGTTGGGTGTAAACAGGGCGTTTTTCTCGAGGGTCAGGGCCTGGGAGAGCGAGCGCATCTGTTAGACCTCCTCGAGCACCATATCGACCTTCCACAGGTTCATGGTGCCCATCATGGCGTATTGAACGGGTTCGGCAAAGCGCACGGTCTTCCACTGGCTGTCCACCGGGTATCGCCATTTGAAGGCGTCGGCTCCAACCCGCATGAAGTCTTCGAAGGCCTCGACGAGCAGTTTATCCGCAAGAGGCAGGGGCACGTAGCTTACCCGGTATTTCTTGGGGATGCGGGTGCAGCGGGCCCGGGTCTTGACGTACCCGGCCTCGGAGCGCACCCGGATGGTCGGGTCGAAGGCCTTCTGCTCGCTCCACCCTTCGGTGGAGGGTTTGACACTGAGTGTGGGGAAGTTTTCCATTATTTGAGCCCCCTGATGGTCTTGTAGATGTCTCCGCCCCGGTGGATGTTTCGGACCACCAGGCCCACGATGTAGTTTTCGGGGTCCATCCTCGACGAGGTCTGTTCGGCGGTGATGGGAAAGCCGGTTTGGTTTTCGATGTGGATGACAACGTTCATGGGCCTGGCAAGGTCGCGGGTCTGCTTTCGGCTGAGCACCCGCTCGCCGGCCTGGAGCACGGCGGGGAATTCGTCGGGGGCAAGGCCGTTGTGAAGGCGCGGGGCGTTTTGGAAGATGCCCATATCGACCAGGCCGTACCGGTCTGATGCTTGCCCGGCGATCCCCCCCGAGTGGTGATAAGGCACCACTCCGTAACCCCACTTTCCGAGGGCGGCGTCATAGCCCATGCCTCCGGAGCTTCCCGAAAAGAGGCCTCCAAGGGCTGTGCCGATGAGGTTCAAAAAGCCGCTTCCCCCGGACCCGGAGAGCATGCCGGAGAGCATCGCCTGGTACTGCATGCGCACGATGTCCCGGATGATGGAGTCGGCAAAGTCTGCAAAATCCATCTTGCCGGTGAGGGTAAATTCGGCCAGGGCGCCTGCGGCGTTATCGATGCAGTTCTTGAGGGTTTCGAAGGCGGAGACTCCGCGGTCGAAGGCGGTGGGGAGTTCTTTTTGCCACTGATCGAAACCGTGGGAGAAGCCTTCGAAGAAACCGCCCGAGGCTCGAAGACGGAGCCGCCGCGCCTGTTCTTCGTAGATCTGGCGGATGAGGTCCTGCTGCTCCCGGTTGTCCGCGGCGGCCACCGACCGCTGTTTTTCCGCATCGAGAAGTGCGGCCTGGATTTGAAGCTGGTCTTCCAGGGTGCCGGTGAGTCTGGCATTTTCGAGTTCCAGCCGTACGGTCCTTTCGACGGCCTGGTCCTGGGCGGCTCTTCCCTTGGCCTCGGCCAGTCGTCCGGCCAGTTCGATCTGTTCGAGCCCTGTACGCCAGGCTTGTTCGAGGGCGTTTCGCGCATTATCGAGGATCTTTGCGGCCTGGGGACCCGAGGATCCGGTTTCCGCGATTGTTTCCGCCAGTCCCCGGTACTGTTCCTGCGCCTGGCGGATTCCATCGAAGGCCTTTGCACGGATGTTCGAAAACCATCGATCGATGGCGATTTCCTCGGCAAGCAGCCCTTCGCCCGCGGACCGGGCCAGGGTCGTTTCCAGTTCGGCTCCCAGTTCCAGCACGTCCTTTTTCATGTTCGAAAGATGGTCTGCAAGGCGTTCCAGTGTTTGAACCGCCAGCCCGAAATCGAGGGGTTTCTTCGACTGTCTTCCTCCCGTGTCATCCAGGGAACCGGCAGCCCGGTCGAGGGTCCTGACCGCCTCCGCTGCCGCCTGGATCGGTCCGGCGGCATTCATCGCGGAAGTCCGGATCTTTTCTGTGCGTGCCAGCAGGTCGTCCATGCTGTCGCAAGCGGATTCCTGTTTGAGCCGGATGTTTTCCAGCGAATTTCTGAGTCCTTCGGGTCCTTCGAGTTCTTTCCTGAGCTTTTCCTGTTCCTTGAAATTCTCCTCCATTCCCTTGAGGGAGTTCACGTTCAGATCCGTAAGGCCCAGGAAGTTGCCCATGCCCTCGGTGCCCGGAATCCCGAACAGGCTTGGGCCGAGGCTCTTGTTTCTTGCGGCATCCTGGAGTTCCTTCAGCTTCTGTTCCTTGAAAGAGATCTGCAGGCCGGTCCATGCGGCTTTGATCTCCTGCAGAACCAGGTAAAAACCGAAGCCTGCCTTCACCATGTACTGGAAGGCCGATACGACGGCCGCAGCAATGTCCGAGGCCCACGACTTGAGGCTTCCGTCTTCCTTGAGCTGGACGATCCAGCCGTGCAGTTCGCAGGCTCCCGTTTTCGCAATGGAGAAGAGTCCCTCGCTGTCCATGACCTCCTTTTTGAAGAGCGTCCAGGAATCACTCATGTTGGACATCACACCCTTCCATGTGTGTGACTGGTCAGCCATGCCTCCCCGGAAGCGTTCGAAAATCCGCGAAAGAGCATTGGATACGCCTTCCTGGGTCTTCTCGGTCGACATCACCATGTCCCGGCCCGCAACGGAATAGTGAAAAGTCACCTTGTCCTTCTCCTGGGATGCCCGGATTCCGAATTCCTTCAGGCGTTCGAATTCCCCCATGACGGCATCGGCGTACATTTCCGAGGCATCCATGAGTGACTTGCCCATGGCGCTGGCGGTGTCCCCCAGCATTCGGAGAGTCTCGACAGGTTCGAGTCCGTAGGCTGTAAGCCTGATAAAGGCTTCGGAAACCTCGTTCAACTGGTAGGGTGTGGCGGCGGTGAATTCCGTGATCCAGTTCGTGGCTTCCCTTGCCTTGTCAGAAGATCCGGTCAGGGTGACCAGGGAGACCTGCAACTGCTCGAAGGACGCCGCCGTTTCGAGGAAGCTCCCGGCCAGGCTTGCGGCACCCCAGCCCGCAAGGGCCGCGCCTCCCACAGCCACAGCGTTCTTCATGGACAGGAAACTTTTCTCCGTGTTCCGGACCGTGCCGCCGAGGGTTTTCAGCTGATCATCGGCGAGGCGGATCTGAGAGACGGCTCCATCGCTTCGAGCGGTGATGACGATCTGTACCGTGTTTTCAGCCATGGGAACTCCCGCGGCAGGTCATGGGGCAGTTCGACAGCTTGAAGTCGATCTTGTGTGTGAACAGGGCGAGATCCATCCAGAAGGTAAGATCCGCGTCTTCGGCCTGCAGGGGGAATCCGGCCCGGTGAAGCAAGAAGACCCTGTAGAGATTCACCACGTACGGTTCAGGCTCATAACGTCCGCGTTCGCATTCCCTGCACAGAAGATCGACCATGGGTCCGGAATTCTTCTCGCATTCCTTCCTTCGAGCAGGAGTGCAGGGACCTTCCAGGAAAAGGTCAATCAGGGATCCGACATCCGGAAGTGAGGATTCCTTTCCGTGGCTGTCTTCCTCCTTCCCGGAGGCAAAAGAAACGTCCGGGTGTTCTATTCTTCCAAAGGGTCCGGGCATGGTGGTTCCTCTTCGAATTCGTCGTTCCTCGATGCAGTGGTGCCCTCGAACGCGATCATGGCCACCACGGCCACCACGTCGGGGGCGTGGTCCACGATGAGCTGAAGCCAGTCCTCTCGATAGTCCGGATCGTTCGGGTCCGATGCGATAGGCTTCCCGTGGCATCCCAGTGTTCCTTTCCTGAAGCCCGTGACGATCTTGGAACCGTAGAGAAGCCTCGTTTCGAACAGGCGGTTTTCGATCCTGTTTCCTTTCCGTTTGAAGGCGTTGTTCTGAAAGCCGACCATCTCGCGGTTCGTGGGCCTCCTGTAATAGACTTCGTGCGTATCGCCGGAAATGGAATCGGTGATGACCGCCGTGTTTCTTGTTGCTGTGAGATCGCGCATGTTCATGGCTCCTTCCTGGTCGTTCGAACCTTACGCGCACTGCACCCCGTTCCAGCGCGGTGCCGTCATTTCTGTGGCTACCGGTAGACGATGATCAGTTAGTCATCCCCGAGGTTGTACTGGCAGATGAAAGGGAGCTGTATGGACAGCAGAGGCCCCCTGTCCTGGTAATTCACCTCGTCGTAGACGGCCCGGGGGACCGTAAGAGTGA
>JABUEY010000244.1 GCA_013314815.1 Syntrophobacteraceae bacterium | reverse complement strand
CGGTTCCTTGATGACCAGGTAGCCGGAACCGGGGCCTTCTATGAACTTCCCGTCCGGATCGAGAATGTCCGGCTGTACTCCGAAGAAGGGGCGAGTGGCGGAACCGGGCTTGAGAGCCGTCGCTCCAGGCAGCGGTGTGATGAGGATGCCTCCCGTTTCGGTCTGCCACCACGTGTCTACGATGGGGCATCGTTTTTCGCCGACGACGTTGTAGTACCAGAGCCAGGCTTCGGGGTTGATGGGTTCTCCGACGGTACCGAGCAGCTTGATGGTCTTTCGGGATGTCTTCTTTACGGGTTCGTCGCCCTGCCGCATGAGAGCTCGTATGGCCGTGGGAGCCGTGTAAAAGATGTTGACCTTGTGTTTGTCCACAACGTTCCAGAAGCGGGACCAATCGGGATAATTGGGGATCCCTTCGAACATGACGGTGGTGGCGCCGTTCGCCAGCGGTCCATAGATGATGTAGCTGTGTCCGGTGACCCAGCCGATGTCGGCGGTGCACCAGTAGATATCCCCGTCATGATAGTCAAAGACATACTGATGGGACAAGGTGATGTACACAAGGTATCCACCGGTGGTGTGGAGGACGCCTTTGGGTTTGCCGGTGGACCCCGACGTGTAAAGGATGTACAGTGGATCCTCCGCATCCATCGCCTCCGGCGGACAATCAGTGGAAGCCTTGCTCATGACGTCGGCCCAGTCCACGTCCCGTCCGGCTACCCACCCCACGTCCCGGCCAGTATGTTTAACGACGATCACCTTATGGACATCTGGGCATTTCTTGAGAGCTTCTTCCGTGTTTTCCTTCAGGGGAACAGGCTTGCCGCCGCGCAGACCTTCGTCGGCAGTGATGACCACTTTCCCTCCGCAGTCGAGGATCCGGCCTGCGAGAGATTCGGGTGAAAACCCCGCAAAAACGATGGAGTGGATGACTCCGATTCGAGTGCAGGCGAGCATGGCGATGGCCAGTTCAGGAATCATGGGCAGGTAGATGGTCACCCGATCCCCCCTGCGAAGCCCCTGGGCCTTCAGAACATTCGCGCACTTGCACACTTGCTCGTGCAACTCGCGGTAGGTGATCATCTTGCTGACGGAAGGATCATCCCCTTCCCAGATGATGGCGATCTGGTCCCCTCTTTTTTCAAGATGGCGGTCGAGGCAGTTGTAGCTGACGTTGAGTTTGCCGTCCACGAACCATTTGATGCGGATGTCACCTGAAAAGGATCCGTCTCTGACCTTCGTCCAGGGGCTGAACCAGTCGATGCGCTTGGCCTGTTCGGCCCAGAAGGTGTCCGGGTCCTTGATGGACTGTTCGTACATCTTCAGATACTTTTCATTGTCGCAAAAAGAAGACCTTGCCCACGATTCCGGGACAGGAAAAATGTTATTGGCCATTTGTTCCTCCTTCACAGTGTACGGGTTGGATGGTTACAGTCGATCCGTCCTGGGACGGCCCCCGGTTGGTTTTTGACCGGAAACCCGATAGGCTCCACCATCTTCCGGCATCAGGGAATTCACGGGGAGAATGGATGATCCGTCCGTCGTTCACTCCCAAACCAGCACCCCTTTTGGGGGTTAAGATGTCCGATTTCCGGGCAAATATCTGTTGATAAACAGAATGCGTTCAAATTGAATGAATTTGATAAGGAGTAATGCCGCGGGCTGGAACCGGTACATCTTCGAGGTCTCGGAAAGGAGATACTTTCAGAAAAGGAAGTGTAGATGGGGCTGAGAATCGCATGTTGTCATTTCATGTCGACATTAGCAACCAGCCCTGGCATTGTCAATAGCAAATTCATATGCCGGGATCTACCCGATACTCGTACCCCTCCGATTCCAAATGTGAGATAGAAGCATTACAGCTTCCATCCGCCTCCGATTTCCTTCCCGCAGGGCAACGGACGGTCTCTGAACGATGTCTCCGTTCAGAACGATTCACAAGAACGGGAGGCCCCCGACTCATCTCGAAGAACTCGGCAGTCCAGCCTTCATTCCTGGTGCATCCGTCAAACGGGTACTCCGGTGTCATTCATGCATCCGAAGCTTTTCGTGCAAAGAATCGATGGCATCACGACGTGATTTGGCATCACATTGTCATTCCCGCGATAATCACAACCTCATTCCCGCGAAGGAGACCGTGTCGTATCGATTTATAACATTCGAGTTGGCGCGACGGCTATCCACCAGATGCCCAAGGGCGAGTTGGTTGATTGCCAAATCCAACCACCGGCAGGCGAGGAGAAGTCTGCAAGATGCTT
>JABUEY010000085.1 GCA_013314815.1 Syntrophobacteraceae bacterium | reverse complement strand
ACTCGGCGGACAGGTAGCAGACAATCCTCACATCTTCCCGGGCATAATCCATGATGGTATTGATCCACCGGTGCAGCAGGCGGTCTCTCACCGTGTGGGCAAACGCCATATAGTAGTCGTTGACGGTTGCAGTGAGAGCGGTCCTGGCCTGAGTGAAGAATAGATGCTCTGTGATGGCTCGTTTAAGCGTGGGCATGCTCAGCCCGGTGCGGGTGTTTTCGGTCTGGATTTCAGTTGTTCGGGGCTTCTTTCTTCCAGCCATCCTGCTTCTCCTTTGCTTGCCGTGGTTCACGGTTGAAAATGGTCCGCCCGGTGCATTTCACCGGGTACGGGAAAGATCCTCGCCCGGTTTTCGACCGGAAGCCGAAAGCTCTTTCACCGCCTTCTGATAACTTCTTGCGAGGCTGTCCATGAAGGCGCCATCGATCGGTCCTTTCCAATTGCTCAATTCCGTGAAGCGGTGGAGAGGTAATCCGGGATGGATCGCAGCCGGTCTGAAACCTCAGAAACCAGCGCCGGGCCTGGACTGTTCGGGACTGTCCGTCGAGTGCTTCTGCGACACGGCTGAACCCGGCTGCCGCCAGGGATTCCATGAGGCGTTGCTCCGTATAGTCGTTGCGTGCAAACAGGCAGGAAACCACTGCTGAAAAGCATCGGTCGGGCAGGCTCCGATACAGGGCCCCGGGTTGCATGCCAGGCAGAGCTGTGCCTCGTATCCGGTGCTGAGTCCGCCGGCGGAGCGGATTCTGATTCCTGCACGGTGCCAGGAAAGGCTGCGGTGAACCAGTCTCGCACACGCCAGCGAACACGAATAACAGCCGATGCATCGCTCCACTTGGCTCGCACGCAAAGCTTTCATGTCACTTCCGTCCTTCGGTTTCCAATCCCGATCCTGTTACGCCCGGCCCGCACTCCCCAGGACATGCTCGTTCTTGTGCTTCACCATTTTGACGAGTTCATCGCGAGCGGGCCCGAGATACTTTCTGGGGTCGAACTCTGCGGGGCTTTCGGCAAAAATCTTTCTCACGATCGCTGTCATGGCCAGCCTGCCGTCGCTGTCGATGTTGATCTTGCAGACGGCGGATGCTGCAGCCTTCCTGAGCTGTTCTTCCGGGATGCCCGAGGCGTCCTCGAGTCGGCCTCCACAGCGGTTGATGATTTCGACGTACTCCGGCATCACCGATGAAGCGCCGTGCAGCACGATGGGAAAGCCCGGGATGCGCTTCTCGATTTGATCGAGAATGTCGAATCGCAGGGGTGGAGGCTGTTCCCCGGGTTTGAGTCTGAACTTGTAGGCTCCGTGGGAAGTCCCAATGGATATGGCCAGGCTGTCTACTCCTGTCTTCTGGACGAAATCTTCGACCTCTTCAGGCTTCGTGTAGTGGGAGACCTCCGACGACACCCTGTCTTCAATTCCTGCGAGGACTCCAAGCTCCCCTTCGACGCTCACATCCCTCGAATGGGCGTATTCCACCACCTGCCTGGTGAGTCTGACGTTGTCTTCGAAGGGGTGGTGCGAGCCGTCGAGCATGACGGATGAGAACCCGGAGTCGATACAGGATCTTGCGAGTTCAAACGAATCGCCGTGATCGAGGTGCAGGGCGATGGGGATGTCCGCCCCGGCTTCCCTGGTCAGTTCCACCGCCCCCATGACCATGTATCTCAGAAACGTCGGATGAATGTACTTTCTTGCACTGCCCGAAACCTGGAGGATCACCGGCGACCTGGTTTCGGCGCATGCCGTAACAATGGCCTGCAGCTGTTCCATGTTGTTGAAATTGTAGGCCGGAACGGCGTAGCCGTTCAGCATGGCCGAGCGGAACATATCGGTGGTGTTCACCAGGCCGAGGTCCTTGTAGGTGCATGGGTTTGCCATTTCTTGCCTCCAGTGTGGGTTGATGTGCTCCACGGCAGGGAAACCGGAACGTTCGAATTCCGGCGGTCCCGAGATCCGGGTTCACTGGGTGGTTTGTCAAACTCGTTTTTGAATGGGCAGCCGGTCGAGATCCACTATTTCCATCCGGTTGTTCCCGTCGGGGTGCTTTGATGAAGGGCCTTCGGTAAGAATGGCCAGGCGACCTTCCACGGCGTTGACCCGGAGCCAGTCCTGGACATAGGTTCTCCAGTTGTCGGGATGGTCGGGTTCGAAGACAGGGTGCACACCGTAGGAGAACTGCAGTGCCTGGCAGGTGGATTCGAGGGAGCTGACGGCGACAACCCACACGGGGAGCCGAAAACGGGTGATGCGCCTGGCGGTGTTGCCACTGTGTGTGGGTACGAAGACCGCCGCCGGGCACACGTGCCTGATGGCGGCTTCGACGCTGAATGCTATGAGGTCGGTGATCGATACGGATGAATCGCATTCGCAGGAGTGAAAAGAGGGCTGGATCATGTGAGAGGGGATGAACGGCTCGGTGGCCCCCGCAATCCTTGCCAGCATTTTCACGGCATCCACGGGATATCTTCCCATGGCGGATTCCTCCGACAGCATGACACAGTCCGTTCCGTCGAGGATTGCATTGGCCACGTCGGTTGCTTCCGCCCGCGTGGGCCGGCGATTGGAGGTCATGGATTCGAGCATCTGTGTCGCGGTGATGACAGGTTTACCCAGCAGGTTTGCCTTTTCGGTCAGTTCTTTCTGAACCACGGCAATGCGTTCGATGGGTATTTCGACTCCAAGGTCGCCTCGAGCGACCATGATCGCGTCGGCGGCCTCGAGGATGGAATCGATGCCATCCAATGCCCGGGACCTTTCGATCTTTGCCACGATAAGCGGGCTGTAGCCCAGTGCATCCGCAGCATTTCGGACGGCCTCGATGTCGTGGGCCGATTCGACGAAGGACTGGCTGACGGCGTCGAGCTTCTGTCGAGCGGCGAACTGGAGGCATGCGTGGTCGTGTTCGGTGAAGGCCTCGATGCCCAGATCGATTCCGGGAAGATTGAGCCCCTTGCGGGACCTGAGTTCTCCTCCCACCACCACTTGGCATCGTACATCGAAAGCATCCACCTGGATGACTTCGAGTTCGATCAGGCCGTCGTTCAGGAACAGACTGTCTCCCGGCTTCACCACGTTGGGCAGATGCGTGAACGTTATGGAAACCCTGGCCGGTTCGCTGACCGACGGAAGAGCCGTGAGAATGAAAATATCACCCGTTTCCAGTTCGATGGGTTCTTCGACCAGATGACCAATGCGCATCTTGGGCCCGGGAAGATCCCCGAGGATAGCGATGCGCCGACCTGTTCTGTTTCCGGCCTCCCGAATATTGCGGATCACCTCGGTATGCTCTGAAAAACTGCCGTGGGAAAAATTGATGCGGGCGATATTCATTCCTGCCAGGATCATCCGTTCGAGTGTCTCAAGGGATGAAGAGGCAGGGCCTATGGTGCAGACAATCTTGGTCTTGTTGGGGGGGAGAGACATCCTCTGTTCCTTTCGGGTTCGGAAGGCCCGGTGTTTCGATTGGAAGATGGGGGGCAGCATGCTCAATACAAACCCATTTTGTCAACTCTAGCAGAAATGCAGTAAAATGAAAAACTGAAGTCGTCTTCATCGAGTTGGTCCTTTTGCATGAATAGGGGAAGAGACCGGGAAGTCTACTCCGACGTACAGCGCACCGTTTGGTCTGCCTGCCAGGATGTATGGCAAAGGACTGTTTCGCCATGCACAGCTGCCCTTCCTGGATTTGCGCCTTCGCGGGAAAGACGTTGTTGAGGTAATGACGTTGTTGAGGGTGTATTCCACCTTTGTGCGACAACGGCCCGGGTACGGGTATTATGAGGAGGAACCAGGAATGGAAGTGAAGCATCCCGAGAGGAAGAAGGTCCTGGTGGCGCTCGCGTGCGGGCAGACGGCGGAGGACGCCGTACGGGACCACCTGTTGCGGTTTCCGGAACACGGTGGCCCCGACTACGAGATTTCCGTCGTGGAATGGAACGACCAGGAGAAGGAGTACACCCGCAGCCCTCCGCAGGGAATACGGACTTGACGCGCCGGCCTCACTGTCCTCCCTGGAAGGAGATCTTCTCGGCCGTGTTGCGCATCTGTATACCGTGAACCAGGGAGGCTCCACCCCGGATAGCCGCAGCCACGTGGACGGCTTCCGTCATCTCGGCCAGGTTGGAACCTTTCTGCAGGCAGGTCTGAGTGTACGCGTCGATGCAGTAGGGGCACTGGACGGCATGAGCGACGGCGAGTGCTATGAGGGCTTTTTCCCGTTCAGTCAGTTCGCCCTCGGTAAACACCGCATGGTAGTAGTCGAAGAACTTCCTGGCGAGCTGCGGCGCATCGTCGCCCACCCGCTCGAAACGTGGCAAATCCTTCGGGTCGTAGTAAGATTCCATTTTTAGTACCTCCTCACTTGATAGTTGCCGCCCAGGGGAGTAACTTTGACAATCACGGCCGTAGACGGTTCATTCGGATGCAACGGTTCATGCCGGGAGAACCCGGTCGAGGGACGAGAACTCTCTGAAGGTGAATAGTTCATTTTCAGCAGGAAATAAACCCCGCTGCACGGAGGCGAGTCGTTTTCGAGGCGGGCCTGAAGTGAACTGCTGCTTCGCGGGAAGTGCGGGATCCGGAATACCTGATCTTTGCACCTGGCAGGGAAGAGTGGCATCAGGATACGGCAGGAGAAGTGCCGGGGACAGTCCGGCCGATGACTGTTGTCCGGGGGGGGGATTCCAGTGGGAGAGATCGTTGCGGTCTACGGCAGTCCGCGCCGCGGAGGCAATACCTCGGTGCTGCTCGAGCATGCGGTGCGCGGTGCAAGGGATGGGGGAGCCCGGGTTACGGAGATATTCCTGAGAGATCTCCGGATGTCACCGTGCCTTGAAATCTACGGCTGCCGAAAGACCGGCCGTTGCGTAATCCAGGACGACTTCCAGAAGGTGCACGACCTGCTCCAGGAATCCAGGGGCCTCATGCTCGCTTCGCCGATCTTCTTCTACACTGTCAGCGCCCATACCAAGATCCTGATGGATCGATGCCAGGCGCTCTGGGTCAAGAAGTACTGGATCGACAAGGTTCCTTTCGGACAATGGACACCCAAGCGCAGGGGCTTGTTTATCTCCGCCGGAGCCACAAAAGGAAAAAGGCTTTTCGAAGGCGCGCTGCTCAGCGTCAAGTACTTCTTCGACGTCCTGGACATGGAACTGTGGCGCACCGTCCTTCTGAGGGGCGTGGATTTCGAAGGTGACGTGCTGAAGCACCCCAAGGCTCTGCGGGAAGCTTACGATGCGGGCAGGGACCTGTTCCAAGCCGTCAGGGACATGGATGAGAAATAGGATGGTTTCGTGAGAAGAGGAGGCCCAATCTTCGCGGGCCGGCCCGGAGTTCGAGGCGGGGGAACGGAGGCTTCGCCGGAATCCCTGGGTCTTGTCCTTCCTTATTTCAGGCGCCATGCTCCGAGAATCTTCTGCGGATTTCTTGCACTCATCACCGTCGATTTCCTGCAACTCGTCATCCCGAGAATCATCAAGCTTGCCGTGGATTCCCTGCAGGACGGAACCGCCACGGGTTCAAAGCTCCTCGAATACGGGCTCTATATCGTTGCTCTCGCCGTTCTGATCGCTCTTCTGCGCTTTCTGTGGCGCAGCATGCTGCTCGGTTTTTCACGCCTCCTCGAAACGGACCTCAGAAACCGGATGTACTCCCATATCCTCACCCTGGACAGGCCGTTTTTCGAGCGTCGGACTGCAGGAGAAATCATGGCCCTGGCCACCAACGACCTGTCGTCCGTGCAGCTTGCCGCAGGCATGGGCCTGGTGGCGTTCGTCGATGCGGTGTTCATGGGTCTTGCCGCCATCGCTTTCATGGCCTACATCGATCCGAAACTCACCCTGATCGCCATTGCGCCGATGCCCCTTCTAGCACTGCTTACCCGCATTCTCTCATCGCGCCTTCACCGCCGCTTCAGGAAGGTCCAGGAACAGTTTTCCTCGTTGACCGAATTCGCCCGCTCGGCCTTCAGCAATATTCGCCTCATCAAGGCCTACAACCAGGAAAGGCCTCATTGCGAAGAATTCGGCCGCATGGGGGAAACCTATGTGCGAGACAACCTCAGGCTGGCCGTTGTTTACGGCACGCTTTTCCCCATCTCCGGCCTCGTAGCCAATACATCCATGCTCCTGGTCCTCTTCTTCGGAGGTCGAATGACGATCAATGGAGTCATCACCGCAGGGGACTTCGTTGCTTTCATCAATTATCTCTTTCTCATGACGTGGCCCATGATGGCCATGGGCTGGGTGGCCGACCTTTTCCAGCGGGGCATCACCTCCCTGGGGCGCATCGGCAGCCTGCTGAGTGAAAGGCCGAGCTTCAAGGATCCCCCGGCGCCTCCGCCTCCGTCACCCCTCAAGGGCGACATCGAGATCAGGCACCTTTCGTTTCATTACCCGCACCAGAAGGAAGAAGCACTCAGGGATATCTCCGTCGAAATCCGCGCCGGCCAATTCCTGGGTATTGTGGGAAGGACAGGCGCGGGCAAGACGACCCTGTGCCACTTGCTTTCAAGGCTCTACCCCGTTGCGCCCGGCACGGTCTTCTTCGACGGCCGGGATGTGAACTCGCTGTCCATTCAAGCGGTACGTGGAAGCATCGCCTATGTGCCCCAGCAGGTCACTCTTTTCTCCGATACAATTTCCTACAACATCAGCATGGGAAACCCTCTGGCAACACGCGACCAGGTCGAAGCAGCGGCCAGGGCAGCCGCGATACACGATGAGATCATGTCCATGAAGGACGGCTATGAAACGAGGATCGGGGAAAGGGGAGTGAAGCTTTCGGGCGGGCAGCGCCAGAGACTGGCCATCGCCAGAGCCCTGCTCGCGGATCGGCCGATCGTCATTATCGATGACGGTCTGTCGGCGGTGGACACCGAAACCGAACACGTCATTATCCGGTCCATTGCGGCCTACCTGGCCGGACGCACGTGCATCGTCGTGTCTCACAGGGTGGCTCCGCTGGCCGACGCGCATGAAATCCTCGTCCTGGAGGAAGGACGGGTCGTCGCCCGGGGAAGGCACCAGGAACTTCTGAGCCGGAGTCCGTTCTATTCGACCATCTACCGGCAGCAGACCAGTTCGGGATAATACCTCATGCACCACGAACCAGGATATTTCGAAGACGATCAATTCGCCCGGATCGGAGACTTCAGGCTCTGGAAGCGCATCCTCGCTTTCATCCTGCCTCAATGGCGCTGGGTTGCCGCCGCCGTGCTGCTTTCCTTTGTCATTACCGCTGCCAGTCTCGCCCTGCCCCGGCTGGTCCAATTGGGTATGGACAACCATATTCTCGCCTTCCACGAGGAGGTCGACGTTCGGATCGAGGGAGTGGCAAGACTTTCCATCGTCTTCCTGGGTATCGTGGTGGTCGGGTTCATCGCAAACTTCATCCAGGTCATGATCCTTGAATGGACAGGCCAGCGGACCATGCACGCACTCAGACAGAGGCTCTTCACGCACATCGTCGGACTCAATCTCTCCTTCTTCCACACCCACCCCGTCGGACGGCTCGTGACTCGACTCACCAATGATATCCAGAACATGTACGAGATGTTCACGTCCGTCATCGTGACGCTGTTTAACGATGGAGTGCGCCTGGTGGGGATCCTGGCCATCCTGTTCTGGATGAACTGGCGGCTGGCGCTGATTCTAAGCGTCACCTTTCCCCTCATGGCCGTCATCACCTACTGGTTCGGAAGATTCAGCAGGGATGCGTTCCGCCAGATACGCACTCACCTTGCGTCCATCAATGCCTTCATCCAGGAAACCGTGTCCGGGATTACCGTGATTCAGTTGTTCCTGCGGGAAAAAGACATCTTCGATCGCTTCGGCACGCTCAACGGCAGATACTACAAATCCGCCCTGTACCAGATCTGGATCTTCGGCATCTTCGTGCCCCTCATCGAGGTGATGAACTCCCTCGCCCTGGCTCTCATCATCTGGTACGGGGGAGGCGAGACGATCCGGGGGCACATGACCATCGGGATACTCACCGCCTTCATCGCCTATATGCGCCTTTTTTTTCAACCGCTCCGGGAGCTTTCCCAGAAGTATTCCATCGTGCAGTCGGCCATGGCATCGGCCGAGAGGATCTTCCACATCCTCGATGTGAAAGACTTGCTCCCACAAGCCGCGGTTCCGGTGTGCGTTATCCGCGCCGGGGGATCCATCGCCTTCGAAAACGTGGAATTCGGGTATGACCCGGACCGCCCTGTGCTGAAAGATCTTTCCTTCCGGGTCTATCCCGGCGAGACGCTGGCCATCGTCGGAGCGACGGGTTCAGGGAAGACCACCGTCATCAGCCTGCTCGAACGCTTCTACGATCCCTGGAAAGGCAGGATACTTCTGGACGGTATCGACCTCAGGGAACTGGACCTTTACTGCCTGCGTGAACAGATCGGGCTCGTCATGCAGGACGTTCTGGTCGTTCCCGGTACACTCCAGGAGAATATCCTTCTCGACCGTCGGCTGTCCGGAGAGGACCTGAAGAACATCCTTGCCCTGTCGCAGCTTTCCGCCGTGGTCGACAAGCTGCCTCAGGGTCCGGACACCAGGATAGGCGAAGGCGGGATGGACCTTTCGGCAGGCCAGAAGCAGCTCCTGGCCTTTGCCCGAGTCCTTGCTCGAGACCCCCGGATTCTCGTACTGGACGAGGCAACGGCCAGCGTGGACACGGAAACGGAAATGCTCGTCGAACGGGCCATCCAGGCGGTCATGTCCAACCGCACGAGCATCGTTATCGCTCATCGCCTTTCCACGGTCAGGAGAGCCGACCGCATCCTGGTGATGGAGCGGGGCCGGATCGTGGAACAGGGCACTCACGAGGAACTCATGGGCCTGCGCGGACTTTACTATCATCTGCGAAGCCTGCAGGACGGGGCGAACACGTTCAGAACAGGCCCCGTACCAGGGGGATGATCGAGACAATGAACGGAGCAATGGCCAGGGCTGGGAGAAAGTTGGCGAGACGAAGATCCATCAGTTTCAAAAGCCTGAATGCGATTCCCAGGATGATGAGGCCTCCGGTGGCCGTCATTTCCGTAATCATGGGAGGCGTCAGAAGTTCGGAGAATGACCCCGCAAAGAGCGTAAGGGATCCCTGGTAGATGAGAACGGTCACAGCGGCAAGGGACACCCCCCAGCCCATGCCTGCAGCGAAGGCGATGGAAGCGAAGCCGTCCAGGATGGACTTGATGGACAGCAGGCTGTAGTCGCCGGTCAGGCCGTCCTGGATGGAACCCAGTATGGCCATCGGCCCGATGCAGAACACCAGGCTGGACATGACGAACCCCTGCCCGAACGATTGTGCGCTCCCAACCGCCAATTTCATCTGGAGAAAGACTCCAAGCCTTTCAAGACGGTCATGAATCCTGAAAACCTCTCCCAGGATCCCTCCAGTCAATACCGCGCCCATGACGATAAGGATGTTTTCGGTCTTGAGAGCCATCTGCAGGCCGACAAGGAGCGTCAGAAGGCCGAGCCCGTGCAGGACGGTTTCGCGAATCCGCTCGGGAAGCCTCGATCCGACGGATACTCCAAGCGCACTGCCGGCAACCACGGCGGCAACGTTGATGACCGTTCCTAGCATGATTGGGACTTTCGGCGGTCGATGGAGGATGTGGAGTTCATGCGTGCCTCACCTTTTGTTCCATCGAGCAGGGACATCCTTTCAAGAAGTGGAGGATGAGAATAGTGGAACCAAACATAGAGAGGATGGGGGGCGAGATTGGCCAGGTTGTCGTCGGCGAGCCTTCTCAGGGCCGCAATCATCGAAGCCGGTGATCCGACGATCTTCAGGGCAAAAAGATCGGCCTGGCGTTCAAACCGCCTTGAAACCGCCATCTGGAAAGGGCGCAGGAAAAAGCTGGCCTTTTCCCAGAATATGGCCGCTATGAAAAGCCCGGCGTACGGGCGAACGGATTCGAATCCGAAGGCCCGATAAAGGACCGGCCATTGCACAAGCAGCCAGGTAAGATAGAATCCTCCGGCCATCAGTATCTGGAACAGCAGAATCTGTTTGAAAACATGTCTTTTCTTCATATGACCCAGTTCGTGGGCCAGTACAGACAGGATCTCCTGGTGATTGTGGGATTCGAGCAGGGTATCGTAGAGAACCACCCGCTTGGTCTTTCCCATGCCGGTGAAATAAGCGTTGGTGTGGCGGCTCCTCAACCCGGCGTTCATCTGCAGGATGTGCTTCACCTCAATGCCGTTGCTTTCCATGAGGGTCTTGATCTTTTTTGACAGCAGTTCATCCCGGACCGGCTCGAACCTGTTGAAAAGGGGTGCAATGACGACGGGATAGAGAACAGCCACAACGATCTGAAGAACGGAAACGATGAGGAACCCCCAGAACCACCAGGAGTGGGGAGCCCACTCGATGGTCCACAAGAGAAGTGACAGCACGATGATCAACAGAAGCAACGAAATAAGGGCCGATTTGACATGGTCGGCGACCCAAAGACCGACCGTTGCCCTGTTGAACCCGAACCGCTCTTCAACGACGAAGGAACCGTAATAGTCGAAGGGGAGCCCGGCCAGGTAAAGGACTGCTCCAGGCAACAGGAAGAAGAGGACTCCGGCCTGCACGCCGGTGAGACCCCAGCCGGTGAACGTGCTCTCGATCGCGGGGAACACGCCGAAGAGGATCATGCCAAGCAGAATCGCATCTGAAACGAGCTCCCTGGAGGAGTTCAAGCGGCTTCGAGCGGCCGTGTATTCGAATATGCGCGGAAGCTTCGACGAGTCGACCACCCCCTCCAGGGATGCGGGGACTTCTTTTCCGAAGAGTTCGAGGTGTCTCAGGTTGATGCGTTCCAGCCAGAATGCAAAGGCGGTCTGAGTGAGAAACAGTAAGAGAAAGCCTGCAAAAAGAAGATCAGACAAGACCATTGGAAATCGCGACCCAGTGGATGCCATAGAAGAGGGAAGCCTGCTGCCGGCGAACAGTCCGTCCTGTTGCGGCTGCACCTTCTTTCCAGTCAAGCCAGGATAGTTCATGGAAAAGCTAAAGAAAAGAGGAAATGGCTCCAGCGTTTGAAAAAGAATAATCACCCGAGTTGATTTCTTGCCTTCGTATAGTTAAGTTTCAGGTACATGAAAACATGGAAATCCACGGTGTTTAACGAAAAGCAGTCCTCTGAACCTTGATTCAAAAGGAGAAACTCATGGCCGTCTGGAAGTGCAACAATTGCGGGAATACCGTCGATCTTGCAGCTCCTCCCGAAACCTGCCCTTCGTGCAAGGAAAAGTGCGAATTCGTCGACGTGTCCTGCTATATTCCCGAGTGCGGTGGACCCGCTTCCGGGAATATCAACCCGCAGGTTTTTCAGGAAAGCTACAAGAAAGAATCCAAGTAGCGGAGGACGTGTACAGTCGCCGGCGGGACCGAATCCCTTTGGATTGCGCCTGGTGACATATGACATCGCCTGCAGAACCTGCTCCATGCCGCTGCCGCTTCCCCGGGCGTGCCGGGTAGATCGCCCGGTGGAGCCGTGGCGAGCCCTTCCTCCTTCCGCCCTTTCCCTGGACTCCCAGAACACTCCATTGCCCGCGAGAACTGCGTGTTTCTCCGCCGCTTGACTTGATCGAGGCCGTGTCTACTTTTTCATCATGCCGGAAAGCGCGGCGACGGGTTGCACTCCGATGTCGGCTTCCACCCATGCACAAAGGAACGGAGACAATGAAAGACAAGCGCAGTTTGCATCTTAAGGTACAGGAGTTGTGCGACTGCTTTGCAACGACGGACCCGCTCAAGGAAATGTCCATTCTGGGAAAGGAGCCCGTCAGCGAGGAAGCGGCCCTGAAATGGATCGCCCTTGCGGTTCTTCATGGCATAAACGGAAATGCCCGGAAGATCTCGCTCACAAGAACGGCCGACGGGCAGGTTGCGGTCACCGCGAAATACCGTAAGTCGGATCTGCCGTCGCCGGGGACCGCCGTCGGTCAAAAGGTGCTGGAGGTGATGAGGGGGATTATCCATGCCGAGGAGGAGAAGGCGAAGGTCCCGCTGGCGCTGGGAATCCGGGACAGCAGCATCGACGTGGTCATCAGGACCGAGAAAGACGAAAAGGAAGAAAAACTCACTATAAACTTTCCCAAATAGCATTCACCCGCCGGAGGCTGCAGGTTCCCGCTATCGTCGGGGCGCTTGGCGGGCCTTTTGTGATGAGCCGAATTCGCGCGATCCGTTATCGGGAACCGCCGGCATCCGCGGTGCCGACGTGGGCCGGAAGGTCGTCGGCGTTCAGCTTCCTGGAAAGCCGAGTCCGGAGCTTGAGAATCGCCTTCGTGTGAATCTGGGAGATCCTGGATTCCGTGTATCCCATGACCGCCCCCACCTCCTTCATGGTGAGTTCCTCGAAATAATACAGCGAAAGAACCAACTGCTCCTTTTCCGAAAGGCCTCTTATGGCTTCCACCATGTGCCGCTCAATCTCCCGCCGGTGCGCGCAGTGAAAAAGTTCGTCCGATTCCGTCGCGAGAAAATGTGCTTCCCCGTTTTCGACAATCGCCTCGTTGATGTTTTCAGGGAGCAGGGAAATTCCCTTGGTTTCATCGAGCAGCTTATAGTAATCATCCAGGGTTATCTTGAGTTCCTTCGCGATTTCTTCATCCGTCGGGAAATGACCTTCCCTTTGTTCGAGCATCATGCAGGTCTTTTCGAGAGTGCTCCCCTTCTGACGAAGAGACCGAGGCACCCAGTCCATGGAACGGATTTCGTCCAGCATCGCCCCTCTTATCCGTATCTTGGCGTAGTACCTGAACGGAATGCCCTGGCTGGAATCGTACTTGTCGATGGCATCGATGAGTCCAATGATGCCCGCACTGAAAAGGTCATCCAGGGACACGTGATCCGGCAGCCTCGATAACAGACGCAAAGCCATGTAGCGGACCATGTCGCTGTGCTGGAGAACGGCCTGCTCCTTCTCGGACAGGCGTCGTCCGTAACAGGCTGCGTCTTCCCGGCACGAATTCTTCCAGGTATCAGGCGTATGTTCCATACCCCTCTTTTCCCACTGTCTCACTCACAGGTTGATCGGTCGCTGTTGAAAACACCCGATGTTGCGAATATGCATCCGAGGCAGAGGCCTTCCTTTTCCCCGTGCGACGCCTCATCCACACCGCCACCCGATCTTTGCGTCCCCGCCGCGCGGAGAATCGCGGAAGGTCGGACTTCGCGGATTCCTGCAGTCCCTTCAGGCCCGCCCTGAATTTCCATGTGTCCAGTCGATGGTCCAACCGTAAACAGGGTTTCGTCGGATGGTCAAAGTTTTGACAGAAGGCCCCGCCGGTCCGGCTCGGGATCTTTGCGCCGGACCGGTCTGCTCCTGCTTGAAACGCCGGAAGAGACCCCACCCCCATCCACGATCAGCCTCCCGCTCTCTTTCCCTCCCGCCTGCCCTGTGTCAGTCGCCCGGGAAAACCGGGAAAACATGGCCCTCCCCTCAGCGGGGAGGAAATGATCTCTTTGCGTGTTGTCAATTACATACACGTCACGTGCCAACTGAGGTGCTCAATGGATCAGAAAGTGGAGCTGGAAATGACAATGGACAACCGAAACGACATGTGCAGGGTCATCCATCCGGACGCATGGAAAGGAAAGACCGGCGGTTTGCGGTGCAAAGTCTTTTCCTGTCAGGGGGGGCGGTTCACTTTTCCCTTTGGTTTTGCGGGCAGGTCCGGGGTCTTTGCAGCCTGGCAGGCAGGAAGGCATCACGGTCTGCAGGCAAAGCTCTGCAATTGCGGATGGTTTTGGGGTATTTCGCAATGTCAAATAATTGACATAGTCAATATATTGACTAAGACAAGGGACCGGGACGGGCGCTGGGAGCGGCCCGCCCCGGCATGTTCTGTGCTCCAGTCTTTGTTCGGCGGACCTATCGGTGAATGCGCTGGAGAAGCCAGGCCATGTTCCGGCCCAGGATCTTCATCGTCTTGATTCCCTCTTCGTCCCGTTCCACTTCGCCCTTGTCCAGGCCAAAACCCATGTTCCAGTATATGGACCCGGGAATGATCATCTGGCTGATCAGGAAGAAGTGGTTGATGGAATCGAAGGCGTGGATGGAACCGGCGCGGCGCACAGCGATAACTGCCGCTCCCGCCTTGCGTTTGAACATGTCGCTGTTGGCCCTGGCCACGAACCCGGCCCTGTCGATGAGTGCCTTCATTTCCGAGCTGATATCGGCGAAGTAGGTGGGGGAGCCCAGCAGAATTCCATCGGATTCCTCCATCAGCCGGATGCAGTCGTTCACTGCGTCGCCCTTCACGGCACAGCGCCTGTCCTTGTTGGTTGTGCACTTATAGCAGGCGGTGCATCCGCGGATCTTCTTTCCGCCAAGCTGCACCATCTCGGTTTCGATGCCCTCCTGCTCGAGTTCATCGAGCACGTATCTCAACAGGATGGCCGTATTGCCGTCTTTTCGCGCGCTGCCGTTGAATGCCGCCACCTTCATTGCCTATCCTCCCTGCAGTAGGAACTCGGAAACCATCACAGTGCACGGTTGGAACGCGAGTCCGTTCATGATCGGCCGAGGCTGTCCCACGGGCGGTTTCGGACTCAGGTGATCGCCTTGCCGATGGAAAAGGCCTTCCCCAGCATGTTTCCGATCCTGTGGTAGGTGAAGGTTTCGGGAGTAAACACGATGGGTTTGACCTTGCGAATATCGGGCAGGCCGTCTTCGCCCAGGACCGATATGTCAGCCTTGACGTCCAGGATTTCACCGATGAACTGAGTATGCAGACCTATTTCGATGGTGTGGATCAGCCGGCATTCGAGCACCATCGAAAACTCCCGCACGTAGGGTGCATCCACCAGTTCACTTTTTACGGGAGTCAACCCGCATGCGGATAGCTTATCCACTCTGCTGCCGCTTGCAAGCCCGAGGTAGTCCGTTTCCTTCACCTGATGTTCGGACGGAACATTGACGGTAAACGCTTTCCGTTCCACGATGTTGCCGTACGTGTAGGTGGCTTTTCTAAGGGAAACCGCGATGCAGGGTGGTTTCGAGCAGCAGATTCCCGCCCACGCGGCGGTCATCACGTTGGCCTTGCCCTGCCTGTCGTAGGTGCCCACCACCCAGGCGGGCGTGGGGAATACGAGGGTCCTGGCCCCAAGCGACTGTTTCATTTTTCGTCTCCTCCGTGGCATCTGCAGACTGACCATACCGGTAACGAACGCCGCCCCGGAATCCGGCCGTGCGAAATTCATCGAGAAGATGACTCTGTATTTGCCCGGTCACGATCCTCCTGCCCCGCGGCGGAGCTTCACCGCCTCGGATCCTCACTCTCTTCCCGGGGCATCTTGAGCATCTGCTGGTACTGGCCGGTTTCGATGCGGGACATGAAGCGCACGATGTCGAAGCTTGTCAAGATTCCTATGGGGCGTTTGGGTCCTGCATGGGGATCGATGATGATCAGGTGTTCGATCTTTCGGCGTTTCATGATTTCAACGGCCTTCTCCAGAGGCCATTGCGGGTCCACGCTTATCTGATAAGGCCTCATCACATCTTCCGCAATGATATTCTCCAGATTCATTCCATGGAATCGAATGATGTCTATCATGGAGATGAGCCCCCAGACCTCTCCGCTCTCGTGCACCACCACCACGGACCGGAACTGGTTCTCGATCATCATCCTGGCCACGTCCCTTATATGGTCATCAGGATAGCAGAAGATGACTCCCTTGTGCATAATGTCGCATATCCTCACCATCGGCCTGTCCTCCTTCACGCCATCGCCATGCGGTTGACGATGTCTTCGGCGTGGAGGAGGCCGAGGATGGCCTTGCTTCCCGGGCGGTCCGAAACGACGATGAGGTGCTCGATCCGTTTCTTGCTCATGAGTTCAACGGCTTCGTTCAGCGATGAACTGGGGGTGATGGTAACGGTGTAGGGAAGCAGGATATCCTTGGCCCGCGTAGCGTTGAGGTTTCTTCCGTACGCCTTCAGGATGCTCCGGGCCGATATGATTCCCTGCACTTCGTTTCTGCCGTTGATGACCACACAGTACCTGATGGAATTGACCACCATGATCTGGGCCACTTCCTGGATGGTGGTGTCTTCCGCACACGTGATCGCGCCTCTGCGCATCAGGTGCATGACCTTCTCTGCCATGTGCTTCCTTCCTTTTCATGACGATATTCCGACCCCGGACGAATACGACGGCGGGCCGGGAAAAGCACCCGCCCCCAAGCAGGAATTCCCTCGTAATCACCAGGGTTCTGCGCGCATTCTTACAGAGCGTCTGACGATTATCCGACAGTTACGAGGTGTTTCCATCATGCTGGTCTCTCCGTTTTTTCTCGCCTCCAGGCATCGATCACGGACCGCTCAAACCGGGCGCTGAACCGACGAGCTCGTTCCGTCTGCCTTCTATACCGGGGACACAGAAGAAATGGAAGCAACCGGAGCCGTTCCGGTCTTCATGAGAATGCCGTTGTCAATGGTCTTTTCGCCGGAAAGGATCGCCTCCCTCCCTTTCGATGAAATCGAGGGTAACGGTTGACGGAACGCCTTCCCGGTTCAACTGGAACCACACGAAAGTGGGCATGTCCGTGAGTTCGCGCAGCGACAGTGCAAATACGTCCCGGTCCCAGTGTTTCAAGGGCATGCGGAGCTGTCTCGGTCCGGCGAAGAGGGTGAGGTTCCCGTCTCTTTCCTCTACGGTGAGTTCTCCGTACACCCGGCTGAAGTACTTCCCCGCATACCTGGCCGCAGGAAGCGACGGTGAAGGGGTGGCCGGCGCATCGAGGATTTTTGCCCTGGCTTCATCGGAAGCCTTTCGGACGGCCTTAAGGTATTCGGCGCTCCAGTCCCGGGCCGGGTGGCCGAAGACCATATCGAAGAATCGAAATGCCAGGGCGTCGGGCAGCGGAGCCGGCGCAAGGTTGGAGAGGATCACGATGCCGATGCGGGCCTGGGGAGAAAAGGCGATCATGGTGCTGCACCCCGATGTGCCTCCGTTGTGCCACACGATGGAATAAGGATTATTTTCCCTGTGAATCCATCCCTGGCAATAGTATTCCCTGCCGCGCGGAATCTCGGTGCTTGACGGGATGACGGTCTGAGGCGAACGAAGGTGTTCCATGGCTGCGGAACTCACGATCTGCCTGCCTTCGAACATCCCGCCCGCAAGCAGCATCCTGAGCCAGTTGGCCATGTCGACCAGGTTCGAATTGATTCCGCCTGCAGGTCCGTAGGTGTAGACCCAGTCGAGCAGATCCCAGTCCCGGGGCAGGGGAGTGGGCCTTTCATCCATTCGCCGGTGAAGGGACACGACGTCGGCGGCCTTCTGGAAGGAAGCGGCGTCCGTCGAGGAATTCGTCATGCCCAGAGGTGTGAAGATGCGGCTGTGCACGTTCTCTTCCCAGCTTTTTCCGGAATGCTTTTCCACGAGTTC
>JABUEY010000084.1 GCA_013314815.1 Syntrophobacteraceae bacterium | reverse complement strand
GTTTCCGGAAGATGAGATGTTGGGCATCGACATCGTCATTTCCGACTTCACCTATCTTCAGCAGAACAGGGGACGCATTCGCGCCCTGATCGTAACCCACGGCCATGAAGATCACATAGGAGCCATTCCGTTTCTTCTTCGGGATCTCCAGGTCCCGATCTATGCAACCCTTCTCACGCTGGCCCTCATCAAGGAAAAGCTGAAGGAACATGGGCTGCTCGAACGATCCGAACTCATCCCGGTCCAGCCCAGGGAAGTCATCCGCATCGGCCCGTTTCAGATCGAATTCATTCAGGTATGCCACAGCATACCCGATGGAGTCGGACTGGCCGTCAGGACCCCCGCGGGCGTGATCATCCATTCGGGAGATTTCAAAATAGACAATACTCCCATTGATTCGAGAAAGTTCGACATCACCCGATTCGGGGCCTATGGCGAAGAGGGTGTACTTGCGCTTTTTTCCGATTCCACCAATGTGGAGCGCGCGGGTTACACTCTTTCTGAACGGGATGTGGGCGGGACGCTCCGTGAGATCTTTCAGTCCTGTACGGGGCGGATCATCGTGGCCGTTTTTGCCAGCAACCTTCATCGAATCCAGCAGGTCATGCACCTTGGGCGGGAATTCGGCAGGAAGGTTTTGCTCAACGGCAAGTCCATGATCACCAACGTACGGATCGCGCGGGAACTCGGCTACCTGGATTTCCAGCCCGACGAGGAGATGACTCTCCCGAAGCTGGCTCAACTGCCCGACTCACAGATCCTGATGCTGACCACGGGCAGTCAGGGAGAACCCATGAGTGCCCTCACCAGGATGGCCTTCAACGACCACAAGAAGCTCAAGGTCAAACCGGGGGACACCATTATCCTGTCTTCGAGGTTCATTCCCGGCAACGAACGCACCATACAGAACATCATCAACCACCTGTACCGCCAGGGAGCGGAAGTGATTCACGAGCAGGTGCGGGATATTCATGTCTCGGGGCATGCGTACAGGGAAGAACTCAAGACCATGATCAGTATCGTCAACCCCCGTTATTTCATTCCCATCCACGGGGAATACCGCCACCTGGTCAAACACCGGCAGCTTGCTGTAAGCATGGGACTGCCGGAGGAGAACTGTCTCCTTGTGGAAAACGGAGCGGCTATCGCCTTCCGTGCCGGTGAAGCATCGATGAACCACAGGGTGGCAACGGGTCGAGTTCTCGTGGACGGCAAGGGAGTGGGGGATGTGGGAGGGCTCGTTCTGCGCGATCGCCGCCACCTGTCCGAAGACGGCCTGGTGATCACTTCCCTGGTCATTAACAAGGAGACGCAGGAGATTCTCAGCGGGCCTGATGTTCTCAGCAGGGGGTTCATCCATGAAGAAACCAAACCCGAGATCCTGGACGGCGCCAAGTGCGTGGTCCTGGAAACCATTGACAAACAGCTTGCGGATGGATTTGAATTGGACTGCACCATGCTGCAAATGGAAATACGGCGCGAACTGAAGCGTTTCTTCCACCAGGTATTGAATCGCCGACCAGTGATCTACCCGATTGTGGTCGAGATCTAAGACCGGGGTTTTTCGGGCGTTCCGATCGAAAGCTCCTTCGGCGGGAATTCGATCGTCACTTTGGGTTCAGGGGATTTCCGTGGGACACAAGAAGCATGAAATATGGGCACTGTGCGTGCTGACCGTCACTCTGCTTGTACTGTTCAGCCTTCTTTCCTTTCGAGCTTCCGATCTCACCCTTTTCAACGCCTCGTCCATTCAGCGCCCTCCCTTGAACTGGATCGGTTTCCTGGGAGCCCATATAGCCTGGTTCTTTTTCTTTCTGTTCGGTCTTGGAGCCTACGGCATTCCTGTTTTCGGCGCCTGGGTAAGCTGGTCGTTGTTCCGCGGCAGGTCGTCCCTTCCAGAGGGATGGATCCAGGCCCTTGGAATGGTTCTGCTCCTGTTGAGCACCATCAGCCTGGTGGCGCTTCATCGACCTACCATCCACCTGGCAAACCAGCAGATCATGGCGGGAGGCGTGATCGGCCGGGCACTGGCTGATTTCCTGGCCCAAAGACTCTACTCCGTCGGGACTCACATTCTCCTCATCGGAACCTTTCTCATCGCCCTCCTGCTGGCCACTCCACTCACTCTCGAGTCCCTGCTGCGATCCGCCAGGTCCTTCCTGGCTTCTTCCCTCAGGACGTGCAGCGAGATGCTCACACGAATGTGGGATGTCTTCACATCGCGGATCAGGAGGGAAAGGGAGCCTTCGCCGGCGGCGCCTTCCACGGTGGAGAAGACGGACCATCGCCCTGTGCGGGTGGAGGTGCTGCTGCCTCCTCCTGATCCCGAGCCCTTGAAGATCGAAAAGAAGACGAGAAAGGCTCCTCCCCTTCCCGACTCCGACGGCGGCCGGCAGGTCTGCCCATCCCTCGACCTGCTGGACTCCTACGAAGTCGAGAACCACAAGCCGGACTGGAAGAAGCTCGAACGGGATGCAACGACCCTTGAAGAGAAACTGGCGGATTTCGGAGTCCAGGGAAAAGTGGTGGCCATCTCCCCGGGTCCGGTTATCACCATGTATGAATACACACCTGCTCCCGGCATCAAGATAAGCCGCATCGTCGGTTTGTCCGACGATCTTTCCATGGCGCTCAGGGCTACCAGCATCCGTGTTGTGGCGCCCATACCCGGGAAAGCGGCGATCGGAATCGAGCTTCCCAACGAGAAGAGGGAAATCGTCTCCATCAGGACGGTGCTCGAATCCGAGGCGTTTCGTTCATCCACGGCTCCTCTCACCATCGCCCTCGGCAAAGACACCACCGGCCAGCCCGTTGTGGCCAACCTGGCCAGGATGCCTCACCTTCTCATCGCCGGGGCCACCGGAACGGGAAAGAGTGTCTGTATCAATACTCTGCTCGGCAGCCTTCTCTTCAGGAATTCCCCCGACGACATCCGCCTTCTGCTCATCGACCCGAAGCGCATCGAACTGAAGAGCTACGAAGGTATTCCGCAGCTCATACACCCGGTGGTGACAGATGCAAAAATGGCCACTCGGGCCCTGAGATGGGCCGTATCCGAAATGGAACTGCGCTACAGGCTCCTTGCGGACAAGAATGTCCGCAATATAGAAGGATACAACCGCGCGCTGGCTCGCGAAAAACCGCCCAAACTGAAATCCGCCGAGGAACAGGAGACAGAACCCGCCCTTGAACATCATCGCCTCCCCTACATCGTGGTCATCATCGACGAACTGGCGGACCTGATGATGGTTGCCTCCCGAGAGGTCGAGGAATCCATCACGCGCCTGGCCCAGATGGCCCGGGCAGCCGGAATTCACCTGATTCTGGCCACGCAGCGGCCCTCCGTGGATGTCCTGACAGGCATCATCAAGGCCAACATCCCAACCCGCATATCCTTCCAGGTGTCCTCACGCATCGATTCACGCACCATCATCGACACATCGGGCGCGGAAAGCCTGCTGGGATCGGGAGATATGCTGTTTCTGCCTCCCGGGACCGCCAAACTTCAGCGTATCCATGGCGCTTTTATTTCCGACGGCGAGGTCCAACGATTGACCGCGTTCTGGAAGTCTCAACAACTGGCCGTAGATCCCCTGCGGGAGCGGGTCGATTTCCGGGAAGAATCGACGGCGGACGAAGTATCGGAAGACGAACTGGACGACAAGTACGAGGAGGCCGTGCAACTGGTGATCGAAACCAGGCAGGCGTCCATTTCCATGCTGCAGAGAAGACTTCGTGTGGGATACAACCGGGCGGCTCGAATGATCGAAGTGATGGAGCAGCAGGGGATTGTCGGGGCTTCCGATGGAGTGAAGCCCAGAGAAGTCCTTGCAAGAAGATCCTGATCCGGATAAAAATAAGAGGATTTTCCGGGAAACAAAGGATCGATGCTTTCCGAACGGTGTGACTGCCGGTGCCTGGTGTAAACCGGAGGTGTGCGGCCTTATTCGACGTTGTGGTCCCACTGCCGCTCGATGCCGGGGGGTCGCCCGGGGCAGAGGCGAGCAGTTTTTTGCGGAGTGCGGCGTTCTTCTGCTGTACTCCGTGTTCAGATAACAAGGATGGATCCTGGCTCCTTTGGGAGCCGTTATTGTTGGCATACACTACGTGGATGATCTACGGAAGGCTGGTTGAATCGATGAAAAGATTGGCGTCCTCAGCTCTCGTTTTCACGATATGCGTTCTTTGTTTTTGCGCGGGAACCGCTCAGACCGCTCCCTACCCCGTGCTTGGAGACATCCTGAAGAACACGGAAATGCATTACCAGCGGTTGAATGCGTTCACTGCCTATTTTCACCAGACCACCAGTTCATCTGCGGCCGGTGCGATGAGCAGGACCGAGGCTTCGGGCAGGCTGTATTATGAAAGGCCACGCCAGATGCGCTGGGAATACGAGAAGCCCGAGACGCAGGTTTTTGTCGCCAACCGCCAGCTTGCCTGGTTTTATGCCCCTTCGGAAAACCAGATTTCCATGTTCGACGCCGACGCTTTTTTTTCGTCCCCCCTGGCTCAAACATTTTTTGAAGGGGTTGTGGAACTGAAGAATCATTTCGAGGTGAGCATCGACCCGAAACAATCCAACAAGGCCGCATGCGTCTTGAAGCTTATCCCGAGAAAAGAGGATCCGGCCATCAAGACGCTGTTCCTCAGGATCGACCTTCAGACCTACCGCATAACCAGCGTGGAATCACACGACGCGCTGGGCAATATCAACCGGATTACACTCGAATCCCAGACCGCCGTTTCCAGTCTGGACCCCGGTCTTTTCCAACTCGATGTCCCCCCGGCAACCCTTGTCACCGATATCGACGGACGTGAATTGACCTCAGCTGAAATCGAGGCGTTAAAACAGAAGATCATATCGAGATAGGAAGTAAAATGACCGAATCGGAAAACAACATACAGCGTATCAGGGAACTGAGGATTCAACGGCGCGCCGTCATCCTTGCCCACAACTACCAGTCTCCGGCCATTCAGGACATTGCCGACTACATGGGGGATTCCCTCGAATTGAGCAGGCGCGCCGCAGCCACTGATGCAGAAGTGATCGTCTTCTGCGGCGTGCATTTCATGGCGGAAACCGCCGCCATCCTGAACCCGGGCAAGACCGTGCTCCTTCCTCATCCCAATGCAGGCTGCCCCATGGCGGATATGATTACCGCGTCCGACATGATCACCATAAGACAGAAGCATCCGGGGATTCCCATAGTGACCTATGTGAACTCCTCCGCCGCCGTCAAGGCGGAAAGCACCGTATGCTGTACGTCGGCCAATTCCGTAGACGTGGTGCATTCGTTCCGGGATTCCCGCACGGTCTACATGGCCCCGGACAGGAACCTCGCCCTGTACACCGCCCGCCACACAGACAAGGAAGTCCTCTACTGGCACGGATACTGCCCCATTCATCACAGCCTGACGGCAAAGGACGTGCTGGCGAAGAAAGAGGAATATCCCGAAGCCCTCTTTATCGCCCACCCGGAATGCAGGCCCGAGGTTATTGAACTGGCAGACGAGGTTCGCAGCACGTCGGGGATGTTGAGATTCGTGAAGGAGAGTTCTCGTGACTCTTTCATTGTGGGTACGGAAAGAGGCATTCTTTATCCCATGCAGAAACAGAACCCCGACAAGAAGTTTTACCCGGCTTCTCGAAAGATGATCTGCCCCGACATGAAGAAGACGACACTGCCCCACGTGCTTCGTGCCCTGGAAACCTTGCAGCCCCGGATAATCGTTCCCGAGGAAACCAGGCAGAGGGCGCTGGTGGCCGTCGAGCGCATGTTGTCCATCGGCAGGTAGTTGCCTTCTTTACACACATGACAAATCCTCCTTTTCCGCTGTTCGGGCGGGTGCAGAGTCGCTGATATGCCACCGACGGATGAGACGGCCAAACCTGTTGTCGCCGTTACCATGGGAGATCCCTGCGGAGTCGGCCCGGAAATCCTCGTCGAAGCTCTGTGCCTCGATGAACTTCACCAGGAATGCCTTCCCGTGGTAGTCGGCTCACCCCTGGCCCTCCTCAGGGCCATGGAACTCAAGGGCAAGATACTGCCCATTCGCATGGTTCGACATCCTTCTGAACTTTCACCCCCGAATGGAGACGTCCTGGTCATCTGCCCTTCCGAACTTCAGCACGACGACATCGTGTACGGGCAGCCCACGGAAGCCACCTGCCGCTCGGTTGTGGGCTGGATCGAGGAGTCCGTCCGCCTCGCCATGGACGGCCACGTGGACGCCGTCTGCACGTGCCCGATCCACAAGGCGAATCTCCATCGATTCGGATTTCCATTTCCCGGCCACACGGAACTCCTGAAACACCTCACGCGGGCGGAGGATGTGGTCATGATGCTTGCCGGCCCGCGCCTTCGCGTTTCGCTCGTGACCATCCACCATGCCATTGCCGACGTCCCCGGCCTCCTCACAGCGGACAGACTCGTTCGAACCATCCGCATCACGGCGCATTCCCTTCTGCGGGATTTCGGACTCGAAGCTCCACGCCTGGCCGTCGCCGGCCTCAATCCCCACGCAGGCGAAGAAGGCCGGTTCGGGAGGCAGGAACGGGACGTGTTCGCTCCCATTGTTCAAAGCTTCAAAGGCCTGCCTTATACCGTGTCCGGCCCCTTTCCCGCCGATACACTGTTTCACCGCGTGTACCAGGGTGAATTCGATGCCGTGGTCGCCATGTACCATGACCAGGGGTTGATCCCCATCAAGCTGGTCCACTTTCATGAGGCCGTAAACGTGAGCCTCGGGCTTCCCATTGTGAGGACATCCGCCGATCACGGGACGGCCTACGATCTTGCGGGCACAGGGAAGGCACACCCGGGCAGCATGATCGCCGCCATTCGTCTTGCCGCCCTGATGGCCCGGAACCGTCGATCTCATCCGCTCTGACCGTGATCCAACAGCCCGCGGCCAGCATCCTTTCGGCATGCCTATGAACCTGATTGAAATCCGTGGAGCCCGGCAGCACAACCTGAAAAATATCGACCTGTCGATACCCCGGAACAGCTTCGTGGTCATCACAGGCGTCAGCGGGTCCGGAAAGTCGTCCCTCGCCTTCGACACTCTCTTCGCCGAAGGGCAAAGACGTTACATCGAGGCCCTGTCTGCCCATGCCAGGCTGTTCATGCAGCGCCTGGACGCTCCCCTCGTCGACGAAATCAAGGGGCTCAGCCCTTCCGTCGCAATCGAACAGAAGAGGCTGCCCCGCAGCCCAAGATCGACAGTGGGAACTCTCACCGAGATCAACGATTTTCTGCGCCTTCTTTTCGCCCGGATCGGCCAGGCCCACTGCCCCAAGTGTTCCATACCCATCCGGTCCCACACCATTTCCGAAACAGTGAACGAGCTTTTCAATGACTGGGCCGAGGGAACCCGCCTTCTCGTGCTGGCCCCGCTTGATCCGGTCAAGGAAAAGGAACTGCCTGGTGTCATCGGGAAGCTGAAGCGAGACGGTTTTGCTCGAATCCGACTCGACGGCAGGATATATGAACTTGAACCCCTCCCCCTGGTGCCGCGCAGACCGGTTTACAGGATCGAGATTGTCGTCGATCGCCTTGTCCTGGACAAAAACAAGAGCCAGCGCCTCTCCGATTCACTCGAACTCGCCGCCGCACTGGGAAAAGGCACGACCGCTGTTGCCCCGATAGGCGACGATACCCGGTTCTTCAGCGATTCACTCCGCTGCGTCTCCTGCGGATTCGTCATGCCCGAACCGAACCCCGGCCGGTTTTCCTTTCACCACCCCGAAGGTGTCTGTTCGCATTGCAAGGGGCTCGGATTCGTCGGAAAGGACACTGTCGAGAAAAAATCCCGACCCGGAAGACATGGAAGAGCCGATCCGGAATGGGACCGCCTGCCTGTCGGCGAAGTGGAATACGAACTGGATGCGGAATATTCAGACGAGGACATCCAAGCATGCCCCAGATGCCTTGGAACCAGGCTCAATGAACTGGCCAGAGCCTACCGCCTCGGCGGACTCGGCATCCACGAAGCAACACGCCTGTGCATTCCCGACGTCCACAACTGGCTCACCCGCCTGGATCTTACTCCGACTCAACAGCAGATCGCCGAACGCCCCATGCGGGAAATACTGAGTCGGCTCCAAAACATGCAGGAACTGGGGCTGTCCTACCTTACCCTCGACCGCCCCACAGGCACTCTGTCCGGCGGTGAAGTTCAGCGCATCCGCCTGTCTCACCAGATCGGGTCTGCGCTTTCGGGAGTACTCTACGTTCTCGACGAACCCAGCATCGGGCTCCATCCCCGCGACCACCGCAACCTGCTCCATATTCTTTTTCGTCTGCGCGATGCGGGCAACAGCATTATCGTCGTCGAACACGACAGGGAAACCATACGACAAGCGGACTTTGTAGTGGATATGGGGCCGGGAGCCGGGGTTCAAGGAGGCGAGGTGGTTTTTGCCGGGACACCCGACGAGATGATGAAGCACCCGGCATCGCTCACCGGCCGATATCTCTCCGGTATGAAAAGCATTCGCATCCCCCCGCGCAGGGAGCCCTTCGGCAGGGGAATGTTGACCGTCGTCAATGCCCGTGGGCATAATCTCAAGGGAATCACCGCGAGAATCCCCCTTGCCTGCCTGACCTGCGTTACAGGAGTCTCGGGTTCCGGGAAGAGCACTCTCGTCCTTCAGACCCTCTATCGAGCCCTCGCCCGGAAGCTGACGGGCAGCCGCCTGGTGCCTGCGCCTTTCGACCGCATCGACAACGCGGATGCCATCCAAAGGATTGTGCTCATCGACCAGGCCCCCCTCGGGAGAACCCCCCGTTCAACCCCGGCCACTCATTCGGGGCTCTTCACCCTGATTCGCCAACTCTACTCCCATCTGCCCGAATCCCGGGCTCGCGGCTACGGCCCTGCGCGCTTTTCCTACAACGCCAGGGGAGGCCGCTGTGAAGCGTGCGCAGGCGAAGGGCTCCGGCGCATCGAAATGCTGTTCCTGCCGGACGTTTCCATCACCTGCCCGTCCTGCGGCGGTAGACGCTACAACATGGAAACCCTCCAGGTCCTGTTCAAGGGACATTCCATTGCGTCGGTTCTAGACATGACCGTCTATGAAGCCGCTGCGTTCTTTGACAGCTTTCCGTCCATCCGCCGCAAGCTGGACACGCTGATCGAAGTGGGCCTCGGGTACATCAGGCTCGGCCAGGCTGCCACAACACTCTCGGGAGGTGAGGCTCAGCGCGTGAAGCTCGCCGGTGAACTGAGTCGCAAAGGCCAGGGAAAGACACTCTATATTCTCGACGAACCCACCACAGGCCTTCATTTCGATGACATCGAAAAGCTTCTGCACGTCCTTCAGAGACTCGTGGACGAGGACAATACCATCGTACTCATCGAACATCATCCGGACGTGATCAAGACAGCTGACTACCTGATCGACCTTGGTCCCGAGGGAGGGGATGGCGGAGGTCAACTGGTGGCTGAAGGGACCCCCGAGGAGGTTGCCCGTGCCGAATCATCCTGCACGGGCAGGTACCTGCGCGATGTCCTTCACGGTTGTTGAAAGGAAGAACCTCAACGTTAAAGTGAAAATACAGGCAATGTCAGGCTTGCAGCACGAGGCGCAGGAGTCGCGGGACAATCAGCTTCCGAAAGACAGGTGGTAGGCGATCGAGTCGAGCTTGATGGTAAAATCTACATTTTCGACGTGGCAGCAGTCGGGCACCTGGATCTGCACGGGAGCAAAATTCAGTATCCCGTTGATTCCGGCAAGTACGAGTTGATTGGCGACGCTCTGCGCTTCGCTTGCGGGAGTGGTGATGATGCCCACATGCACTTCACGCTGTTTGATGATCTCTTCGAGCTCATCGACGTGATTGATGATCAGGCCGTTGGGCAGCCTTTTGCCGATCTTCTGAGGATCGATGTCGAAGGCCGCTGTGAACATGTACCCGTGTTTGATAAAGTTTCCGTGCCTGATCAGTGCAGATCCAAGGTTGCCGAGACCGACCATTGCAAGGTTCCACGGGCGGTTGAGGCCAAGAATATCCTTGATCTGGTTGACCAGTTCGTTCACACGATAGCCCACCCCGCGCACGCCGAATTCACCGAAATATGCCAGGTCTTTTCTGATCTGTGCAGGATTGACTCCGCACTGCTTGGCCAGGCGCTCCGAAGAAATCACATCCACGTCGTCTTCGAGCAGCTCCTGCAGCGTGCGCATGTAAATGGAAAGCCTGACAATGGTAGCCATTGGAATCTTGGCGAATTTCATTCATCGAACCTCGACCGGGCACCGCATCCACGGGGGGATGACGACGCCCTCTGGCAGAACTTTTTCCGCCCCTTCTAATAATGTGATATTATTCACATTATTCAACCAAAAAATAGGTCTGACGGGCAACTCCGGTATAGAACCGGCGGGACCGGGGCCGGCACATCAAGGCACCGACACTCCGGCCGCACCGGATCTTTACAGCGGAATTACTTGACCAGACCCACGAAACCCTGAATAAGACTGGACACCGGGTTCGCGTAGATGAGGATCAGAGCGATAACCAGGGCGTAAATGGAGAGAGACTCGATCATGGCAAGACCGATCAGCATGGTCACGGTCACCTTGCCGGAAGCCTCGGGGTTGCGGGCGATTCCGTCCACAGCGCCCTTGATTGCGATACCCTGGCCGATACCGCAGCCGAAGGCGGCGATGGCGATACCGAAGCCGGCAGCCACGGCTGAATAGACAAAGAACTGAAGCCCGACGGCCTTTTCTCCACCGGCATCAGCGGCAAGAGCAACCGAAGTCAATCCGAGAACCAGCAGTGTCGTGAAAAGACTAACTTTCTTAGACATGAATCTTTACCTCCTCTTTGGATGTTAAGTTGAATGAATGAGAACGAGTATATATTAAACGGCCTTCCTCCAACCCAAACCGCCGATCTAGTGAGCCTCCTCGATGGCTCCCGCAAAGTACATCATGGAGAGGAGGCAGAAAATAAAAGCTTGAATGAAGCCCGTAAACAGTCCGAGAACCATCATGGGCAGGGGAGCCAGGTAAAGGCCCGCCAGGAAGAAGAGGATGCCCAGCACGAGCTCTTCGCCGAAGACGTTGCCGAAAAGACGTATGGACAGGCTCAAAACACGGGCAAGATGGCCTATGATTTCAATGGGCATGATAAGCGGGGTCAGCCACCATATGGGGCCCATAAAATGCTTGATGTACTTGATTCCGTGGAACCGGATTCCTATGACGTGCGTAAATACCACGACGATGAGCGCGCAGGCGGCCGTGGTGTTGATATTGGCCGTGGGCGAGAAGAAACCGGGTATCATGCCCATGTAGTTGCTGAGAAGAATAAAGAAGCCTAGGGATGCAATGAGGGGGAATACGAAGCGACCTTCTTCGCCCGTAACACCGATCATGAAATCTTCGATACCCGTGATGATCGCCTCGAAGACGTTCTGGCCGCGTGTCGGCACCATTTCCAACGTCTTGGCCGCCATGCTCGCCAGCAGAAGCAGCACGATCATCACCACCCAGGTGTAGGTTACGTGCGGTTGAAGCACCTGTTCCAGAACGGTATGAGCGTGTTCCGCTCCCACCACAGGCAGCCCCAGTTTCTCAAACAGGATGTTCAGGAAAAGAATCGGGTGTTCCATACGCTAACTTTCCCCCTTTTTTGCCAGCAACACCAAGAACTCCAACCCTCCAACCATAAATATGCTCGCAACAACTATCGACAGGCCCGTGAGAAATGCGATGGGATCAGCCCATCCGAAATACATGACCAGGAAAACCACGAAGAACGTGCCGATCAGGCGAAGATAATACGTGACAAACAGCCCCGATTTGCTCGGAAGCGTGACAGCCCCTCTGAAGGCTCGCTTCAGTTGCCACTTGAGCACCTGGAAGCTCACCGTAACAATAGCACCGCCAAGAAAGACTCCCAACGCAGCCCGACCCGAATAGATAAACCATGTCCCGGTCGTCGCCGCAGCCAGCAGGACCGCCATGGTCCATTCCATGCGCCGAAGCATCGCTTCACCTGCAAGAACATCCCGCACTACTTCTCAGAACCTTTGTCTTCTTCCTGGTGCTTCACCGCGAACCGGTAGTAGTTCACAAAACCCGCCGCCACTCCCAGCACCAAAAACACGATTGCAAGCCATGGAAACGTGCCGAACCGCGAATCCAGCCACACACCGATTCCCAGGCCGATAAAGATTGCGAAGGCCAGTTGAAAACCGACCGTACTGGCCATCGCGAGCTGTCTCAAATATTTTCTATCTTCTTTTTTCATAGCCTAATTCGTGTAAATGTTCACACGCATGCCTATCATAGTCCCCAATTCCAGTCAATGCTTTTTTTCCCGACTCAAAATGCACAATTCTCCCGAACTCGCTTCAGAGCTTGCATTGCGGCTTCGATGGTCCTGTCGAGGTCATCCTTTCCATGAGCGAGCCCGACGAAGAATGCCTCGAACTGAGACGGCGCCAGGTACACCCCCTGCTTCAGCATTTCCTGGAAAAACACTGCGTAGGCCTCTGTATTGGACTTGAGTGCAGACTCGAAATCATCCACGGGCTCCCGGCTGAAGAACCCACAGCCGAGGGATGCGACATGATTGACCACCACCGGGACCTGCGCCGCCTTCGCAGCCTGGTCCAGTCCCTGCACAAGGTAGGCCGTCTTTTCCTCCAGGGATTCGTAGACACCCTCTTCCTTCAGGATCCCGAGCATGGCCAGCCCCGCACTCATTGCCAGCGGATTTCCCGAAAGAGTCCCCGCCTGGTAGACATTGCCCAGGGGAGCCATCTTCTTCATGATCTCACCCCTGCCTCCATACGCCCCTACCGGCAGCCCGCCTCCTATGATCTTCCCGAGGCAGGTCAGGTCCGGGAGCACTCCAAAATATTCCTGCGCTCCCCCCGGTGCCAGCCGAAAGCCGGTGATTACCTCGTCGAAAATGAGCAGGGCTCCCCATCGATCGCACAACCTGCGCAGCCCCTCCAGGAATCCCGGTTTGGGCGGCACGACACCCATGTTGGCCGCGACGGGTTCCACGATCACCGCCGCCGTTTCCTCACCCACCTCGTTCAGCACCTTTTCCACCTGGCTCAGGTCGTTATAGGGCAGGGACAGAGTATGCTGAACGACCTCATCGGGAACTCCCGGGCTTCCCGGAATTCCGAAGGTCAGGATCCCCGAACCGGAACTCACCAGCAGGCAATCCCCATGGCCATGATAGCACCCGTTGAACTTGATGACCTTCTTTCTTCCCGTGAAGCCTCGAGCCAGCCTCAGGGCGCTCATGGTCGCCTCGGTGCCCGAATTCACCATGCGAACCATTTCAATGGACGGCACTCTGTCCACCACTTCCTCGGCCATCCGGATCTCCATCTCCGAGGGAATGCCGTAGGAAGTCCCCCTCGATGCCGCCTCTCGGACAGCCTCGACGACCAGCGGATGGGAATGCCCGGCTATGAGAGGCCCCCAGGAAGCTACGTAGTCGATGTAGACGTTCCCGTCTTCGTCCACCAGGCGGCAGCCGGCTGCTTCCTTCACGAAAATGGGAGTCATTCCCACAGCCCTTCCCGACCGCACGGGACTGTTCACTCCACCGGGAATCACCCGGCACGCCTCTTCAAACAACTGCCTGGATCGATCCATGTTCATTCGCCCATCCTATCCTTTCCCGGGCCGGTCCGCGCCTAACGACGGCCCACGCCCCGGCCGGCGCCGAACCCTTCACGGAAAATCAGCTCTCGAGAGGTGCGATTTCATATTGTTCGAGATGAAATCCCGGCTCCCCCTTCACCGTTATCCGCGCCTGAAGATACTCCTCGACCCTCTCCAGCGGACCCCTCTCCTCGTCGCAAAAGCGCCCCGCCACTTCCGGATGCGCCATCACCACCACATTCCCTCCGAAAAGCTCCCTCCTCTCCCGCTCGAGCTCCCTCAAAATCTCGTAGCAGATCGTCTGCCTGGACTTGAGATACGCCTCCCCCTCGCAATAAAAACAAGGCTCGCACAGCAGCTGCCCGATGCTCTCCTTGGTGCGCTTTCGAGTCATCTCGATGAGTCCCAGTTCGGACATATGCAGGATGTTTGTCTTGCTCTTGTCCTTGTGCATCGCATCCTTGAGCGCATTGAAGATCTTCTCGCGGTTGGTTTCCTTTTCCATGTCGATGAAGTCTATGATGATGATTCCACCGATATTTCTCAACCGCAGCTGGTAGGCAATCTCCTTCACCGCCTCCAGGTTGGTCTTGAGGATGGTTTCCTCCAGGTTGCGCTTTCCCACGTATCTTCCCGTGTTCACGTCGATGGCCGTCAGGGCTTCCGTCATCTCGATGACTATGTACCCGCCCGACTTGAGCCAGATTTTCTTGCTGAGCGCTCTCTGGATCTCCATTTCGATGCCGTAGGCGTCGAAAATGGGCTCGTCCCCCTCGTACCGTTCCACCGCGTTGCGCAGGGAAGGCATGAAATTCTCGGTGAAATGGAGAATCTTTCTGTATTCGGTCTCGGAATCGATCACCAGCCGGTCGACTTCCTTGGTCAGAAGGTCTCGCACGGCTCGAAGCGTGATATCCAGTTCCTGGTACACCAGGGAAGGCACGGGAGCGTTTTCGGACCGGCGCTGGATGTTCTGCCAGAGCTTGGACAGAAACTCCACTTCGGCCTCCAGCTTTTCCTGGTCCGCTCCCTCCGCCGCCGTCCGCACAATGAACCCGCAATGGGAAGGCTTTATCGCGCACATGATTTCCCGCAGGCGTTTCCTTTCCGCCTCGTTTTCGATCCTCCTCGAAACCCCCACATGGTCCATGGTGGGCATGAAAACCAGGTGCCGCCCAGGCAGAGTGATATGCGTCGTAATTCGGGCTCCCTTGTGCCCGATCGGTTCCTTGGCCACCTGCACCAGGAGTTCCTGGCCTTCCTGCAGTCGATCTTCGATGGGCACACTGATGTGATTCCGATTAGCTTCGAAGGCCTCGTCCACTTCCCCCCCGATGGGTTCCACCGGCTTTTCGGCGTTTTCTTCCACTCCTTCCACTTCACAGGCCGAAAGCAGCACCTGCTCGATATCCGTCATGGGATGATATATGTCGGTCACATAGAGAAAGGCGGCCTTTTCCAGGTTGATATCCACGAAAGCCGCCTGCATGCCGGGCAGCACCCGGACCACGCGCCCCAGGTAGATGTTTCCACCTATCCCCCGGTCCGAAGCCCGTTCGACATAAAGCTCCGCAACCTGCCCGTTCTCGACGAGAGCGACACGCGTTTCAAAGGAACTACTGTTGATAATGAGCTCTGCGGACATCTTCGCCCTCCTCCGGTCCCTCCAGCCGCGATACGGCTGTCTTGCGGATTGTGCATTCTGAAAAATGTTCAATGGGCTCGCCCAGAAGATGCTCGAGGATGCTCGTGGGCCTGAAGCATACCTGAGCCCCTTCATAGATGTCCAACTCCAGGGAAGACTCGGACAACTGCCTGACCGCAACAAGGATGTCCCCAAGCCTTGCCCTCACTTCCCCTTTCTTCGTCTTCTTCACCAGGGTGTCTTCGACCCTTTCCTTCACGACCTGCATCAGGGATCGCACCCTGAACGGCCTCAAACCGGTTATCCCGTAAGTGGCCAGGCGGTGAGGCGGCGCAACGGGGCGCCTGTTCACATGGGCCGCTTCCTCGATCTTCAATCCTTCGGGCAGATGGGCGTTGAGCTGAAAACGAACCCGGTCGGCATCCATTTCTTCCGACAGGGAGAGGCACGCCTCCCCCACCAGGGTCTCCAGGCCCAGGGGCAGAGCCTCCCCGAAGGATATCTTCACATGGGGGTGAAAGCCCGCGGTGAAGGCGGCTTTCAAGCCGGCTCTGCGCACCGCCCGAGCGAATCCCTGAGCGATCTCGAGCTGCCCGAAGAACCGGGCCTTCCCTGTCTGCGAATACCGCAGCCGGTACAGGAACTCCTCCTGTCTCCCCGGTCGATTGTCTGCACGAGGGATTTCCAGCGGACCGCCGCTACGGTGCAACAACGGCTTCACCGACTCATGGTCGCAAACGCCGCATCGACTGCACCTGTCCCAGCGACAGTCGGGAGTGAATTGCTCGGATCGAGCCTTCTCGTATTCACCCCACAGATAGTCCCGGTCCACTCCAGCAGACAGGTGATCCCATGGCAGGACCTCCTCGACCGGCCGTTCCCGTGCCGCATAGAAGCAAGGATCGATCCCCGTCTCCTCGAAGGCCCGGTCCCACACGCCCTGGCGAAAATGCTCGGTCCATCCGTCGAAGCGGGCGCCCAGTTGCCATGCCCGCAGGAGAGTCCGACCCAGGCGCCGGTCTCCGCGGGCAAAAACCGCTTCGAGTATGCTGTGGCCCGGGTGATGCCATTTGAACCGCAACGCCGGCCTTCTGAGCCGCACCTTGAACGCTTCCAGCCGCGCCTCGATTTCTTCCTTCGAGAGCTGCGATGCCCACTGGAAAGGCGTCTGAGGTTTGGGCACGAACGTGGATATGGACACGTTGACCGAAGACCGGGAAGCCTTGCCCAAACTCCACACCCTCAAACAAAGATCCTCGATTGCATCGAGGTCTTCGGCACGTTCCGTCGGCAGCCCCATCATGAAATAGAGCTTGATGAGCTTCCACCCGAGCGAGAAAGCGCTTTCCGCTGCGGCCAGCAGATCGTCGTCGGTGATCCCCTTGTTGATCACCCGGCGCAACCGCTCGCTCCCGGCCTCGGGCGCCATGGTGAACCCCGTCTTACGAACGCGCCGGATCTGTTCCATGAGTTCGGGAGTCAGGGTTCCGACACGCATGGACGGGAACGAAACGGCGATCCGGTCGGAAGCGAACCTTTCCATCAGCGCCGCCAAAAGCGGCTGGATCCGGCAGTAGTCACCCGTGCTGAGTGAAAGCAGGGAAAGATCTTCGAAGCCGCTGGCTGCAAGAGCCCTTTCCGCGGCCTTCAGCACCTTCTCCGGGTCGCGCTCGCGCACCGGCCGATAGATGAAACTGGCCTGGCAGAACCGGCATCCGCGCGTGCACCCGCGGGCGATCTCGAGACCGAGGCGGTTGTGCACGATGTCGATGATCGGAACGACAGGATTTTCCGGAATCGGCGAAGCCTCATCCAGGTCGAGGATCAGGCGCTTCGTCACCATCGAGTAGCCGTCACGACGCGGAACGATTCCGCTGATGACACCGTCGGCCCCGTAGTCCACACGGAAGAAGGAAGGAACATAGACTCCCTGTATCCCCCGTACGCTTTCGAGGAATTCGAGCCGGGACCCGCCCCGCCAGGATCTGAAAGCGGCCACAAGTTCACCCAGGACTTCCTCCGCCTCCCCCAGTACGATGATATCAAAAAAATCCGCCAGCGGTTCGGGATTGTACGCGCAGGGGCCTCCGCCTATGACCCAGGGGTCTCCGGGCCCCCGGTCCGCCGCAAGCAGAGGAATGCCTCCCAGGTCGAGCATTGTGATGATGTTGGTGTAGCTCAGTTCATACTGGAGACTGAACCCCACGAAGTCGAAATCCGAAAGC
>JABUEY010000083.1 GCA_013314815.1 Syntrophobacteraceae bacterium | reverse complement strand
ATAGGGATTGTAGCCATAGGCATTGATCTCAGCAACGAGACTGGCCAGCTTCTCGAGTTCAGGCACTTCCTCCTCGTACTGCAGCAGATGAGGGTGCGTCTCGATATACGACGTGTCGAAACGCTGTTCCACGAAGTCGGGATCCTTGACAATCTGCCTGTAGAACGGAATGGTGGTTTTTACGCCTGCTATGGCGAAGCTGGTGAGAGCCCTGCCGAGCCGGTCAACCGCTTCCCGCCATGTGAACCCATAAACGGTGAGTTTCACCAGCATCGAATCGTAGTATCGGGGAATTTCATAGCCCTGATACACAGCGCCGTCCACACGGGTACCATGGCCCCCCGCCGACTGGTATACCTGGATGACGCCGGGACTGGCCATGAAGTTACTCTTGGGATCCTCGGCATTGATTCTCAACTCGATGGCATAGCCCCGAAACGTGATATCCTTCTGCGAAACCGAGAGAGGTTCTCCCGCTGCAATCCGGATCTGCTCACGCACGATGTCGATCCCCGTGATCATCTCCGTTACGGTGTGTTCCACCTGGATTCGAGTGTTCACTTCCAGGAAGTAGTAGTTATCCTCCTCATCGAGCAGGAACTCAACCGTGCCTGCGTTGAGGTAGTTGCATGCCTTGGCGGCCTTCACCGCCGTTTCGCAGACCTGCTCCTGCAGAGTGCCGGGCAGTGTGGCGGGGGCGATTTCGATCATCTTCTGATGGCGCCTCTGGATCGAGCAGTTCCGGGTGCCCAGGTGAACCACGTTTCCATAATTGTCCGCAATGATCTGTACTTCAACGTGCCTGGGCCTCGTGAGTCCCTTTTCCAGGTATATTTCGTCGTTGCCGAAGGCCATTCGAGCCTCCGACCGGGCCATCCGCAGACCCCTGATGAGCTCGTCCTCACTCTGAGCAACACGAATGCCTCTGCCGCCACCCCCGGCCACCGCTTTCACCATGATCGGAAAACCATATCGCTCGGCGAACTCGAGAGCCTGTTCCTCCCCTTCGTCCCCTTCATAGAGAAAAACCGTTCCGGGAATGACCGGAATACCCGCCTTCATCATAATGCGACGAGCAACCACCTTGTTGCCCATGTCTATGATGACCTGAGGGGGAGGCCCGATAAAGACGAGCCCCGCATCCGTACACTGTTTCGAGAACATGGGATTTTCGGCCAGGAAACCATAGCCCGGATGAATGGCCTCAGCCTCCACACCCAGAGACGCCTGTATGATGCGTTCTATGTTCAGGTAATCCTTGCGCGGTCCCGATCCGATGCAGATGGCCTCGTCCGCCCTCATGATGTGCATGGCGGTCTTGTCTGTTTCCTCATAGATCGCAACCGTCTTAATACCCAGTTCCTGGGCGGACCGAATGATGCGGATGGCGATTTCGCCCCGATTCGCGACCAACAGTTTCTTGAACATGCCCTCAGCTCTCTTTTCATCACAGGGGATTGCACGCCGATCGATAGATATCTACGTCCGATAAGCCTCTTCGAAAGATCCGGAGATTAATAACACAAAAGACGAGCCGACATCAATCATTCAGGTGCTGCAATTCGTGCCTTGTCAACGGATTCTGAAAGTGAGCAGGCTAGAGAGAAAAGGCGTGAGTGATGAAGCGGATCCGAGGTGCGTCTATGCGCTTTGAGATACCCGTCCAGGCTGCCGCCTTCGGCTGCGCTGATGCATGTACTCCCTGTCGAGCAGCTGGCACTTGAATGGTTTGATCACTGCATTGATTTCCCACTTGGGCCTGTTCTGGTCCTGCAGGAGGTCCTTGATGCTGTTCCACTTTGCCGGACTGTAGAACTCGCAGTCCATTCCATCGTTAAAAAACTCACAATGCTGCTGACTGACATACTTTTCATATTTCTTGCAGTATTTGATCTTCATCATCTTCCTCCTCGCAATTCACTTGATTCCTACTGATATAACAAAGACTCACCTTTTCGAGTCGACTTCAGGATAATCAGGAAAACAAAACTTGGCAAGATACCGGAACAAGTTATTTTTTCACAAGCATCCGAATATATTCTTATAATCCCAGAAAATCGATCATACCGCCTCAAAATCCGGCGGATTTTTCTCGGATGCATACGGGGAGAACTAAATCTATCTACCTGAAATTTAACAAGTAATGAAGATGAAAATCCTGCCTGCACAGGCTTCCCCGATCCGCACAGATCTTCACATTCATCAAAATCCTGCCGATCTTTATCGTTGGAAAAAAGATTTCGCTCTCCATTTCACAAGAACAATACTCCGTCACCCTCCTTTTTCAACGCCATACAGCCCGAAAAAACCAGTTCCTTCCCGAGGCATTGTTCCGTCCGCCCGTTCGCAGCCATATTTTTCTTTACATCGCAAGGCGAAAACATTATATAAAGCTTCACCTGCAGGCCAGTAGCTCTAACGGTTAGAGCACCGGACTCCAAATCCGGGGGCTGGGGGTTCGAATCCCTCCTGGCCTGCCAGTCAATACAGGAAGCAACCCGCCTCACAGCAGAATAAGAATCCAGTGACGCGAGCAATGACGTGGGTTTTTGAGGTACTTGAGTTTTGAGGTACAGCCGGCAGAAGGAGTATCTCCGGTACTCTTGACGCATCCGGCGCTTTTGACGCAACAATTCGATGGCATCACAACGTCATGTTTGCGATGCCGCAGCCTCTGCCAGATTCGATGTTACACCGCCGTACAAAGCAACCTTTTGTCTGCCTGCCACGATGTACACAAAGAACTGTTTCGCCATGCACGGTTCCTTTTCCTGGATTCCCGCCTTTTGCGGGAATGACGGTGTGGAGGCAGTGACGATGTGATGCCGAATGACGTAGTCGCGGGGGTATTCCACCCTTGTGCGCCGATAGCTGTCCGGGTACGCGATCATGAGAAAATGCCGGAGCTGTTTGACCTGGTCTTGAAGAGATCAGTTGATAAAAATCCTGTGCGCGTAGTCTGTCCGACCTTGTGCTGCGCCCGCTGATTCTGGTCACGTTCGCCACGAGCTCTACGGCGTCGTTTTTCCGGGCCATGGTTATCCTCCTGGTTTGGGTTTGTCCATTCAGCTGGAGCTTAATCCCTGCTCGACCTGCCTTCACAGTGGTTTGTGAGCCTACGGCTCATGGAAGTTGGCCGAAACAACCCGAAGAATAAAGTGATTTGATCCGTGTTGCACAAGAAGAGTCCGCCTCTCTTCTTCCGGATCGTAATACGGTATATCTTTACTGAAGAGGTTTGGGGTATGCAACAGATTGCGGAGTGTACCATCGAGGCGAGCCGACTGGAGAAAGCCGCCGAAGTGCTTAAGACAGTCGCTCACCCGGTGCACCTTCAGATCATCGACGTACTCGAACGTGGAGAAAGAACGGTGTCCGACCTTTGCCGGTGCCTGGAAACGGCTCAACCCTATACTTCCCAGCAGCTGAACCTTCTGAAATCGAAAGGAATACTGTCGGCTCGCAGGCATGGAAACCAAGTCTACTATTCCATAGCCGACCCCTCGGTGATCAAGATTATTCATTGTGTGAGACAGCAAGGAAGTACGAAGCAGGGGGAATCGGGTCCAGAGCATTCATCTGGACGATTATCGGTGCATCTCCGCGCCGTTCCCCAATGCCGGCGAATCAGTCCGCCGCCGGAAGGCTTCGTTTTGCCGCGGTGTTGTGGAGGCTCCCGGCAGGGACTTTGAAGGTTCCCGCAACGTGTGCGATGCGGACTGACCCGTGACGGAGCTGGAAAGAATAATGGAGGACGAGATGAGTTCGGAAGTTCAGGAAGAGAAGTCGAAGGGACTGTCAAGAGAGGACGAGGCGAAGGAATCCTGCACCTTCATCTGCAGCAGGGATACCCTGGATGGAGCGTACCCGTCGCTTGTGCTGGCGGTAAACGCCCGGCGACTCGGCATGGAAGCCACCGTGTTCTACACGTTCATGGGCATCAACGTCATTCGCAAGGGCGGTGCGGTTAAATGTCGTTTCATACCGCAGGGTGTGATGGGGGCCATCCCCGGCATGGCCGAGGTGGCAACAAAAATGATGAAGAAGCAGATCGACCTGGCAAGCATTCCCACCCTGGAAGACCTGCTGGAAATCGCTCAACTGGAGGGAGTCAAATTCGTGGCATGCAGAATGACCACCGATATGATGGGCTTGAAGCCCGATGATTTCATGGATGGAGTGGAAATCCAGACGGCGGAACAGTATTTGCGGCATGCCAGGAACTGCAAAATCAACATGTTCACCTGAGACCCGGTTCACCCGCTCTGCCGGGAAACAGAGCGCCGAGCCTTCGGCACGGGAGGTTCCGGCGCTCTTTCCGGTTCATTCGGCAGACGAGTACCCAGGGGTTGAAAAAAGAGGTTCATCCGGCAAACGCATAACGCGTACCTGGATAGTTGTCGCACAATGGTGGAAGATACACACAATAACGTCCTTGTCTCCACATCGTTATTCCCGCGAAGGCGGGAATCCAGAAAGGGCAGCCATGTATGGCGAAACAGTTTCAAGAAATGGGAAGAAGCCTGGGAGACTGGATGGGTAGAGCACGGCGATCCCGGGTGGAGAGATCCTTATGGTGTGATCTGCGCTTGGACTGGATTCCCTTCGCCGGAATGACGTTTTGGTGCCGAATGACGTTGTGATGTGGAACAACGATGTGACGTCGAATGACATTGTTGAGGGAATGAGATAGTGATGCCATCGATCCTTTGCATAAAAAGCACCGCAGGTGCTCGTTTGCCGCATGAACCCTCTTTCCTGGGATTGATCTGCGAGTGTGAAGGAATCTATGCTTAAGACTCCCCTGAAGCTGCCGCACGGACCTGTTTGAGCTTGTCGTGAAGGGGACAGGCGAGAATGGCGGCCTTTTTTTCTTCCATTTCGTCTTTTGTGCGAAAAGTCCAGGTACTCGATTCCGAATAGCAGTAGATAGCCAGTTCGCATTCCTTGCATTGTTCCATTTCAATGTCCTTCGAGTTCCCCGTCGGGTGTGTTCCTGTCCGAGGTAGATTCCCGTAACGTGTGGTGGAGATAGTCGTCCCATTCCACCGGGAGAAGGTATTTCTTTCTGTTGTTGCACGTTTTGCAGGCAGGGACCGTATTTCCTCGAGTGGAACGGCCACCCCTGATGAGAGGCACCACGTGGTCCATGGTCAAATCTTCCGGGTCGACGATTCGATGACAATAGTGACAGACGCCCACCGCCACTCGTCTCTGCCACCACCGGGTCTTCCTGAGTGCTCTCGCCTTTTCCTTTTCCTTTCGGATCGTTTCCTCGGCGACCGACGGGATGAAAAAAGCGTCCTGATTCTTATGACACATGTTCTTGTTCGTCTCCTCCCTCGGATCGCTGAGGTTCGATGCCTTCATACGATGCAGGGGACCCGGCATCAACTACAGATTCAGCCTGGTCCCCCGTCTTTCTTCTACAGTCTGCCGAATTGCAGCGCCATGCTGCGGCAGCGACTGTCGTCATCAGTCCTGAGTAGCCTTCAGGGCTACATAGAAGGTATTCTGGCCACGTTTCACAAGGAGCAGCAGGGTCTCTCCCTTCTTGGGCGTTTTCACCAGCTGGTTGTAGTCTCTGACGTTTTGTATCTTTTGACGGTTGACTTCCTTGATCAGGTCTCCTGAGCGCAACCTGGCTTCCGCAGCGGGACTTCCCGGCTGAACTTCGGATATGACCACTCCCCGTTCGCTTTCATCCCAGCCAAAGCGCTGTGCCAGTTCAGGAGTCAGGTTCTGGACGGCGATCCCCCATGCCGTTTCCTGCCTGGCGGGAGTTGCTTCCGCCTTGTCGTCGGGCATGGTTCCCAGAGTCACTTTAATGTCCCGACTCTTGCCGTCTCGAATGATCCGGATCGTCGTATGGCTGCCGGGAGGCGTCGATGCTACGAAGCGAGACAGTATGTTGGCACTGTCCACTTCCTTGCCGTTGAGGGATGTGATCACGTCTCCTCTCTTGAGACCAGCCTTCTCCGCGGGGCCGTCCTTGACAAGGTCCGCGACGATCACGCCTTTCGTCTCCTTGATGCCGAAGGAATCGGCCAGTTCAGGAGTGATATCCTGGATCATGACTCCCAGCCATCCTCGGATAACCTTGCCCGTCTTCAGCTGCGGAATCAGATCTCTCGCCACGTTGACGGGAATGGCGAAGCCGATTCCCTGCCCCTGGGCCACAATGGCGCTGTTTAGTCCGACGACTTCTCCGTTCATGTTGAAAAGTGGCCCGCCGCTGTTGCCGGGATTGATGGCCGCATCAGTCTGAAGAAAATCGTCATAGGGGCCGGCACCGATCACCCTTCCCTTCGCACTGATGATGCCTGCCGTAACGGTATGTCCGAGACCGAACGGATTGCCCACTGCCATGACCCAGTCGCCTACCCGGATGGCATCGGAGTCGCCGAGTTGGGCAGGCTTTGGGAAATTGCCTTCAGGCTTGACCTTGATCAGTGCTATGTCCGTCTTGGGATCACGGCCCACAATGCGAGCATCGTATTCCTTGCCGTCCATGGTCTTGATCTTGATCTCGTCCGCCTTTTCCACAACGTGATTATTCGTCAGGATGTGTCCTTCGTTGTCGATAATGAAACCGGATCCAAGGGCATGGGTCTTCATCTGGCCCTGCGGTGTGTCTCCGAAAAACCGCTTGAAGAACTCGTCTCCAAAGAAATCCCTGAACGGAGACTGCGGACCGATGAACGGTTGAAGCGGATTCTCCTTGATCGTCTGGGTCGTTGAAATGTTCACTACGGAGTCCTTCACTCGATCGGACAGATCGGCAAACGAAGGAGGACCCTGCCTGCCGAAATCGGGGAAAACCGCGTGGGCGGGCATGCACCAGTAGGACAACAGTCCCGGGACCAGGAAGATACTGAATACGATGGCCAAACATTTAATTCGAAGTCCGGCAGAAACGCTGGTCATGAATACTCCTTTCCAACACCTGGAAACAAGTTCCTTTCAGTGGGAAACTCAGAAAATCCATTTTCCGTATTGCCTTGAGCAGGCAAGGCAGCTAAAGTTGACCAAACACTTGTATATTCTAAACGGGATAGCATGTTCCTGAAAAGACGTCAGGGACAAAAATAAACAATTTTCCTAAAAATGCAAGATACATATGGAAAAGGATGGAGGGCGCCGTTTTGTCCAATGATCGCATGAACCTTATTGAAGCATGTGAGAAAGCAATCACGGTCGTCGTACACGCAGACGAGATGAAGAGGCTCCATCAGCGCGCCGTGCGATTCTACGGGGAAGGGCGACTCCGGAACCTGGTCCTCAATATGGCGGCCGATGCGATCGAGGACGAGACGCTGTGTGGAGAGGTGTTTGTAAGCGATGAAACAATGCTGAGTTTCCTGTGCGGCATATGGATTCAGTTTCTCCTGACCGAAATAGCGGGTGTGAAAAAGGAAGATCTGCAGGTTCTTGCCGGAAAGGTTTTCAAGGGGTTCGGAGATGGCAAGTGTGTTCATTGAGTGCCTGCCCTGAATCCTCTCCCTGTTGAGGAGCCCCCCCGGGGCTCCTCTTTTCTTTGGTTCATCCGGCAGACGAAGTGCTCCGGTGCTTGTCACTCAACCGGCGTTTTTTGCGCAAAGGATCGACGGCATCACAACGTCATTACCGCAATAACGTCATTACCGCGAAAATCACAACGTCATTCGGCACCACAAGGTCGTTCCCACCGCAAGGTCTTTCCCGCAAAGGCGGGAATCCAGGAAAAGCAACCGCGCATAACGAAACATACATCACGGCAAGCAGACCAAACGGTACGCTGAACGTCAGTGTAACATGGGAAAGAGCCTGGAAGACAACATGGATAGAGCAAGGCAATTCCAGGTGCAGGGATCTTTGTGGACCGCTTGGACTGGATTCCCACCTTCGCGGGAAGGACTTTGTGATGTTCGCGGGAAGGACCTGGTTGTGGGAAGGACGTTATCGTGGGTGTTTTCCACTCGTGTGCGGCAACTGTCCGGATGCGCGTTTTATGAGTAGAACTCAAATTTCCTGAAAACCAACGCCCTCCGGCCGCATGCCTTTGTCCTCGAGATCCTGAAAGCAACAGGAATTCGGACTGGAGCAAGGAGAACAGATCCGCTGCGATCTGCGGGCTTTATCGATCGCGCTGGGATTCCGCCCCCCCACGGTATCTTTTCACCCCCCCCTCCCTCTCGAATCCCTCGATGGCAACCCGGTCGGCTGGAAGACGGGAAAAGAAATCCCGAGCTTCGTCGAAGCCGGGGAGTCTCACCGTCAGTATCACCATTGGACGGCTGTGCCTGTCGATCAGGCTTTCCATTTTCCGGATGTGGACTTGGGGCGGCAGGTTTACGAGCGACGGCAGGAGTTCGACGATATCCTCCTGGGTCACATGCAGGTGAAAGAGGAGGCGATGGGGCCACGGGCGGTTTGTGTCCCATCGAGCTCCTACAAGCTGCTGCGGATGAAGGTCGTGCCGCAATAGAAGATCCCTGCAGGTACTCTGGTGGAACGTGGTCCCGCGCTCGCTCAATGTGGCCACAACCCCTTCCTGCCCGGGATACGGATTGCAGCAGCGCGCAAACTTGTGGTACGCCTTGTCGAGTTCGGAAATCACGATGACGTTCTGTTCGCCGGCGGCCTCCCGGCCTGTATCCTGCGGCCTGGAAGGATGCCTTTTGTGTTGAGGGGGATCGAGGTAGTACAGGACGAGCTTGGCGGACACCAGATCCTGCCCGATGCGGACATAGAGGTCCTGCATGTCTTTAACGTTCAAGACCTCGGGGATCAGCTGCGCGTTTTCGCTCTCCAGCACCTCTTCAGGCAGTCCGTACCGCCGGACTTCCTGCAGAAGGATCTGGCGGCCGATATCGAGTGCGTGGTGGAGGCGTTTCTGCTGAAGATGCTTGTTGATCGCGGTGCGGGCCCTGGGAGTCTTGCACAGTTCTTCCAGGTCGGGATCCACATCGAGGAACTCAGGGGAGGTAAGAATCTCGACGGTATCGCCGTCCTTCAATATCCTGGTGGGTGGAACCCAGTCGCCGTTGACCAGGGCTCCATCACAATGATCGCCCAGTTCCGAGTGGATCCTGTAGGCGAAATCAAGGACTACGCTTCCCTTGGGCAGATAGTAAATGTCGCCCTGGGGACTGTAGGCAAAAATCTCCTCGGATTCGGACAGGCGAATGAGTGCCTTGCGCTGAGGTCCTGCCCCGCCGTACTCGCCGATGCTGCGCAGCAGTTCGCTTATTTCCAGCCAGTGTTCATCGCTCAGGGGTTTCTGAGCATCCCACTCGCGCAGGATCCCGAAAGCTGCCCACCGATCCATGGCCTCCGTTCTTATTTTAAACAGGTAATTCTGCCCCCCCACGTGGACACGAACATGCAGACTTCGGTACCCGTTGTTCTTCGGGTTGGCGATGAAATCCCTCAGAGACCGGGGAATGGGCGAAAAACTGGTATTGACCAGGCCGAGGGCCGTGTAGCATTCGAGAATGCTTTCCGTCTGAAGGATGATGGCAAAGTCAATGTAGTTTTCCGGATTGGAGATATCCAGGGTGCGCTTGAGCGGATTGTAATAGCTGCCGAGCCCTTTGGGGCGCGGGCGGATGACCGCGGGAAAGTTCCTGTCGTCAAAGACTTTTTGTAGAGTCTTTTCGATCTCCGAAACCTGTTCAGAATTGCGCATGTCTCGGATATATTGAAGAATTTTCTTGCTTTTTCGAGGATACAGATAGGAAAGCGCCAGGTGGTAGAGTTCCCGTTTGAGCGGGAAAAGATTGAATCGTGCAGCAATGGGTGCATAGACTTCCACCGTTTCCTGGGCGATGCGCTGGCGTTTGGGTTGAGGCAGGTAATGGAGAGTCCGCAGGTTGTGGAGACGATCGACGAGCTTGATAACGAGGACGCCGAGGCGGCGGCTGGCACTGAGAAAGATCTTGCTGTGGGTGAGATCCTTGAGGGTAGCCTTGTCCAGGTGCTGGCGGGTCAGCTTGGTGCACCCGTCGACAAGTTCGGCCACGGTTGTCCCGAACCGCTGTTCGACATCCTCCATCGAAATCGCCGGCACATCCTCGACCACATCGTGTAAAAGGGCTGCCGCGAGGAGCTGCGGGTCGCTGAAGTGAAGCTCCCTGGCCAGGATCTCAGCCACCGAACACGGATGACTGATGTAGGGCGCCCCCGATTTTCTCCTTTGCCCCGCATGGAGTTCATAGGCAAACTCCAGCGCATCGAAGAATACCCGGTTGTCCCTGTTGTCCCTGTCGAGATACCTGGTCATGCGCGCTCGGTAGCCGTCCACATCGAACACGTGTCCCTCCGTCTTGGATGGAAGAGACACGGAGGAGGTTCCCGACTTGCTTTCAGCCCCGTAGATTGGCACGTTTTCCTCGCAGATTCAGGTTAATGGGCACCCCCGGCAGGGACGCCCTTTTTCCATGCCCACCCCCCCGCAGGCCGGACATGCAAGCCACCGAGCCGGCACTTCCTGTCTGTCCCGCCTGCGGACACATCGGGCTAAAGCGTTCCTCCGGTTCGGGAAATCTTCTGCGAGAATGCGGCAAGTGCAGGTAGGAGCGTCATTCTGCCTTTTCCTTGTCATTATAGAATACCATACGCATGGAAACAAGCCGAAGGGGGAGACGGAGGCGTAGAACGCTTTCCGCTTGACTTCTCAGGCAACATTTATTAATTTCCCAAGACCGTTGGGGGATCGTCCAGCGGCAGGACTGCAGACTCTGGATCTGCCTACCTAGGTTCGAATCCTAGTCCCCCAGCCATCCAAGGTCCCATCGTCTAGTGGCCTAGGACACTGGCCTCTCACGCCGGAGACAGGGGTTCGAGTCCCCTTGGGACTACCACGAGAATCAAGGGGTCAGGCCTATGTTGCCCGACCCCTTTTCTTGGTTCATCCGGCAAACGAGTCTTCCAGGCATCCGGCGCTTTGTATGAATGACGGTGTGGTGGGAATGATGTTGTAGCCGGAACGACGTTCTGGTGGGTGTATTCCACCTTGGTGCGACAACTGCCCGAATTCACGCAAGCCGGAAGACACCTCACCTCTCGGACTCCACTCTTCCTCCCTTCAAGCACTCCTGATGTCTTCTTCACATTGCCGGTCGAGTCGAACCTGTGAACTCGCGACATCGGTCGGTCGAATAGAAAGTGGAACTCCTGCATCCGAACACAAGCTTGAACATAGATCTTGACATTGGTCTTCGAATCTGGCCTATTGAACAGGTGCGATTCTTGGAAAACCCGTCTCGCCGGCATCCCGGAACACGGTGAAAGTCCGTGGCGGTCCCGCCGCTGTAATCGGGGATGAGGGGTCTGCAACCAGTTCGGCTGCGTCACTTTCAGGGTCCACCCTGGAGGGAAGGCGGCGACTCCTCAGCTGATCCGAAAGCCAGAAGACCTGCCGGAGAGAATGGTACAGGGTACTGATGGTAAAAGGAACCCGGAAAGCTTTGCCCTTGGGCATGGCCTTTCCGGGTTTTTTTGTGGAGCCCGTCCGTCAACGACAACAGGAGGAACTGGATGAAGAAAAAAGAGCGTATCATTGCATACCGGCGGCAATGTCGTGAAGCAGGCAGGGGAACCGGCCTGTCTCATTTCATACTGCTCACTCAAAAACGTTAGGAAACTCAGCAGGAAAAGCCCATGAACTCTGTTCCAAATTTTCAGCAGGGAATTCTGTATGCCAATACGGGATACGGCCCCCACTTTGCCGTCCTGGAAATCGGCAGAAAAGACAAGGTTGCAGTGGTCAATCCGGATTCGGCATTCTGGGCCCTGGTGGACCGGGACGCCCTCGATGAAGCACTGGCCGGGGAACTGGTCCTGGATTTCAGTCGTTCATCGACCAACTTTTCCCGGGAAATGGAGAACCTACGTTCGGGTCTGAGGCTTTCCGCCGCTTATTTCAATCCCACGGAACGATGCAATTTCAATTGCAGCTACTGCTATCTTCCCGAGGCAATGCGGCGGGACGGCAAGACGATGACGGAAGAAGAACTCTGCACTGCGCTGGAACTTCTCCTGGCATATTTCAGAGAGACTCTGCCGCCGGGAGTCAAGCCTCAGCTCATATTTCACGGGAGTGAACCGATGCTGGCCAAGGAAGCCGTTTTCGCCGGAATGAGCCGATTCCGGGACGACTTCCTGTTCGGAATCCAGACCAATGCGACTTTGCTCGACGAGGAGTCCATAGCTTTCCTGACGGAACACCGGGCAGGCATCGGCATCTCCCTGGATGCCCCCACTGCCCGGACAGCCGACCTCACCAGGAAGAACTGGAACGGCACAGGAAGCTTTAAACAGGTAGTGAAGGTCCTCGACAGGCTTGCAGGCTACTCCGCCTTCAACGTGATCACCACGGTGACTCGGCTGAACGTGGATACCCTCCCCGCGATGGTTGACTTTTATCACCGGCATGGAGTGAAAACGATCATGTTCAACCCCGTACGGTGCACTCAACCGGGCGGCATGGAACTCAAACCTGAAAACGCGGTTTTATCCTCCTTCTTCTGCCGGGCTCTCGACCGCTGCAGGGAACATTACGCCAGGGACGGTCACAGAATCGTGGTGGCCAACTTTGCCAACGTGCTTGCAGCCATTGCGGGACCGACCGGAAGACGCCTCATGTGCGACATTTCCCCATGCGGTGGAGGACGCTGCTTTGTCGCCGTGTCCGCTCATGGAGACGTTTTTCCCTGCAGCGAGTTCATCGGGTTCAACGAATTCAGAGGAGGCAACCTGTACAAAGATTCCCTGGAGGAGATCCTGGGAAGCATCCCTTTTCAGCAGGTGACAAACCGCAGGGTGGAATCCATCAACCCGTGTGCCGATTGCGCCATCCGGCACTTCTGTGGAGCTCCCTGCCCCGCCGAAATAAAGGCGGTTTCCAGCACACTGCATGCGCCCAGCCCCTATTGTGAATTCTACGAGGAGCAGGTGCGCTATGCATTCAGGGTGATCGCGGACGGGGAGGAGGAATCCTTTCTGTGGGATAGCTGGCAGGATGAAACCGTGGAGTCGTTCCATTTCCGGTAAACAATACAGAAACCAGACGGCGGGTTCCAAATGCCCGCCCGGGCAGGGGATGATCATCGAAGACCGCATCCCATCGGTTCGACCTTGATCTCCCGGCCCGGGCAGGCTTCTTTCATGGTTCAAGCGGAGTCAGTCTTCGAAGGCTTTTGCTATCCAGCTTTCTATGATCCCGCGATAGTCCGGATCCGTGTTGACGGTCCGCAGACGGCCGCTTTCCGTGCCTTCGACACGGATATGATCCGCTGCCAGCCAGTTGATGACCTGAACGTACATTTCATGCTCCATCCTTAGACCTCGCCGGTTCACAGCCTCCAGGTCGTCGTCGGGCCAGATGGGATAGACCGCCTGGGCGATGACCGGTCCTGAATCCTCCCCCTCGTCGACGAAATGGATGGTAATACCTCCCCACTTGCATCCGTAGGCGAAGGTATCCCGGTACCCGTGCTGCCCGGGAAACGCGGGGAGCAGCGCTGGGTGGATGTTGATGATCTTCCAGGAACCCTGCCGGTTATAGTGCCCGATCAGGTAAGGACTGACAAGCCGCATGAACCCGGCCAGGCAGATGCAGTCCGGCTGGTAGGCATCGAGAACGCGGATGAGTTCCTGTTCGGCCAGGACGAGCCTGTGCAGTTGTTCGAGGCGCCTGCGCGGGTCGGGATTCTTCAGGATTCTCTGGGAGCGGTCCAATTCTTCGATGTCCACGGGAAGCCCCCGGCCGAGGTCATCTCCCACCTCCAGGCGCATATAGCTCCTGTAGTCCACCATGTGCGCGGGAATCCCCGCATTGCGGGCTCGACCCAGCCCCTGTGCATCGGGCCGGTCACTCGCCACCACAACTACGCTCCCGGCAAGCGTGCCCCGCCCCGCCGCGTCGATCATGGCCTGCAGGTTCGTTCCACTGCCCGATAGCAGCACGGCCACACGGAGTCTATGCTTCGATGCGATCATATCTCACCCGATTCTTGGCTGTTCAACTTTTCATTGAAAATAGTTCACCGCGTTCCTGAAAAGCCTTATCCCTGCCCCTTCCTCCGGGGTCGAATCACCCGAGCGCAGGCATTTCTCCTTGAGGAATGTCCAGTCGGGATGGTTGGTCCAGTGATTGAAGGCCTCGGGATGAGGCATCAGGCCGGCGACACGGCCTGAAGGGTCACAGATGCCTGCGATATCGTCCACGGACCCGTTGGGATTCCAGGGGAAAACGCCGTCGGCCGGCCGGCCGTCAGGGGTTGCATAGCGAAGGATCACCTGCTGCTGGTTCACGAGTCGTTCCACAACAGATCGTTCACCAAAGAACTTGCCCTCTCCGTGCCTTACGGGAAGCTCCACGGACTCCAGCCCCCGGGTCATTACACATGGCGAAAGGGGGTTGGCCACAAGGTTTACCCACTGGTCCCTGAAATTGCCGCAGTCATTCCAGGTGAGAGCCACCTCACGTTTCAGGTTTCGCTGTTCGAATCCCGGCAGCAGCCCGAGGTTCACCAAGACCTGGAAACCGTTGCAGATGCCGATCACCAGGCCTCCGTCGTCGACGAAATCGAGCAGTTGATCCTTCATGCGATGTCTGAGTCGCATCGCCATGATTACACCGGCTCCATGATCATCACCCCATGAAAAGCCGCCGCCGATCACGAGGATGTGGTAATCCTCGAGCTTCTTTTCGCCCTGGATCAGGCTGTTCAGATGGACACGGTCCGCCCGGGCTCCGGCGGCCTCCAGGGCATAAGCCGTCTCCACATCACAGTTCAGACCGAACCCTGTCACCACAAGAGCTCTCGCTGGGCTCATCTGCTACTCCTCACAAGGATTCATTCCGTCCGGGAAAACCCGCTTACGGTCATCGGACCCCGATGCCGGCTTCCCATGACTCTCTCAGCCGAATTACCGGCTCGTCGATCAGGACATCCCGCCCGCTGCCGAGCACCAAGAGTCGCGGATCTTCGGTGATTTCCCCGATTTGTGAAAAGGGCATCCCATGAAAGACGGCTTCGAACGCGCTCTTTTTCTTCGGATCCACTGTAACGAGGAACCTTCCACAGGATTCACTGAACAGGATTCGATCGTCAGTGAGCCGTCCACTCTTTCCAGGCCGGGATTCTCCGGACCCTTCCCGCTCGGTGTGTGCGTCTGCCTCGCCGCAGGGCACACGGGAAAGGTCGAGGCGCATGCCGAAATCGCTTCCAATGGCCATCATGGCGGAGTGCACTCCGACCCCCCCCCTGTAAATGCCGTGGCAGGAAGCCATCAGCCCTTCACGCACGGCGCGTTCCATCGCCCGGTACAGGGGCAGAAAAGCCGCGGAGTCGACCACGGGGACGTTCAGGCCTACGTATCCGAAAAGGTCGTAGTATTCGGAGGCTCCGAGTTCGTCTCTGGTTGTGCCCAGTATGTACAGCAGGTCTCCGGGCACCTTGGGTTCCATGGTCATACAGTCACGGATATGCGGTACGACCGTGGTTGCAGTGAACAGCATCGTTGGAAGACCCGAAACCTTGTGGCGTTCACCAAAGGCTCCAGCCAGGTGGCCGTCCACGTACATACTGTCCTTTCCGGAAAGCAGGGGGATTCCGTAGGACAGGCAGAGTTCTCGAAGCGCCAGGTTGGCTCGAACCAGCTGAGCGGCCTTGAACCGCCCGTCCGGATTCTGAACGGGGTGATACTGGATATTCGGCCAGCAGAAGTTGTCCACCCCTCCGATTTCATCGAGCTTCCCTCCCACGGCCAGCAGGCGCCTGACGGCTTCATCCACCGTGGACGTCACCATGTGGTAGGCATCCACGATGGAACAGGTCGGGTTGAGTGCCTGAGCGACAGCCAGGCCTCTTTCACTCTCGAGGATCGGCCTCAGCACCACCGCGTCATTGGGTACATCCCTGCGGCGGCCAACCATCATCTTGACTGTGCTGGTCCCCTGGACCTCGTGATCGTAACGGCGCTGTATCCATTCCCGGGAGCACAGGTTGGGCCTGGCGAGAAGCGCATGCAGCAGTGGACCGTACTTCGAGGGTTCGGACAGCACGGGTTCATGCAGTCCACGGAACTCCGGTGCGATCCAGTGGGCTTCGAAAACCCACTGAGGAAAATCCTCGGCAAAGAAGCTCAGGTCCAGGAAGGCACAGGTCTTTCCCCGGTAGGTGAGGTGCAGCTTCCCCGTCGACTCGTATCTTCCGATAACCGTGCTTTCCACCTCGTGCTTTCGTGACAGGTCCATGAATCGATCCAGGTGCTTGGGGTTGACCGCGATGGTCATCCTTTCCTGTGATTCGGAAACCCATATCTCCCAGACATCCAGGCCTTCGTATTTGAGTGGAACCCTGTCCAGTTCCACACGGGCTCCTCCGACATAGCGCGCTGATTCACCGACGGAAGAAGAAAGCCCTCCACCGCCGTTGTCCGTAATAAAGGAGATCAGCCCTTCATCACGAGCCTCGATAAGAAAATCATGCATCTTCTTCTGGGTATAGGGATCTCCGATCTGCACGTGACCGGCGGGAGTATGCTCCGAATAGATTTCACTCGACGCCGTAACGCCATGAATCCCATCCTTACCCACCCGGCCTCCGCTCATAATGATGAGATCACCATCCGCGGGACATTTCTCCTGCGATGGTGCTCCCAGGATCTTTCCGGGCATGATGCCCAATGAAGCCACGAAAACCAGGCACTTGCCGAGATAGGAAGGATGGTGAAACAGGATGCCGAAAGGAGTCGGGACTCCATGCTTGTTCCCCCCGTCCCGGACCCCTTCGACGACGCCGTCCAGAAGGCGGCGCGGGTGAAGGTGAGGCATGAGCGGACCCGGGTAGTCTCGCGGACCGACGCAGTATCCATAGAGCCCCGCGATCAGCCGGGCTCCCTTGCCGGTGCCCATGATATCGCGATATATGCCCACAATTCCCGTGAGGGCTCCACCGTACGCCTCCATGTTGGAAGGGCTGTTGTGGGTCTCACCCGTTATGGCGTAATTGAAATTCTCGTCGAAACGGGCCACTCCCGCGTTGTCCCAGAGCACGGAGACGACCCAGTCCTTTTTTTCCTGAAGTGCCAGGGTCGGAGCCTCGATGCAGGTCTTGAACAGGTTGTCGATCTCGAACGTCTCTTTTGTAATGAGATCGCGGTAATGGAATTTGCCCCGGAACGTGTTGTGGTTGCAGTGGTCGCTCCTGGCCTGGGAAATGGCTTCGAGTTCCACATCGGTGGGAAGCGACAGCCCGACCTTCGCACGTTCGGCCAGGACCTCGGGGCGCAGGAAATAATTCCTGATCACGGGAATGTCCTGTTTGTTCAGAGCAAGACCTCGTTCGCGGCTGAGACGTTCGAGTTCTTCATCGGAAGGGATGGCGATCTGCTCCACGGCCGGCGTGTGCGTCAGCATGACCTTCGGCAGATTGATTCCCACGCCCTGGACCGAGTCCCATTCCGACCTGGCGAAGATGCGCCACATCTGGATGATATCGTTGGCAAGCAACTCGCTCGCTATCGTATTCACCCGGCTGCGGTCGAGGGACGCCCCGG
>JABUEY010000082.1 GCA_013314815.1 Syntrophobacteraceae bacterium | reverse complement strand
TCAGGGTCGAGGGCATACCGGCTGGCCACCCGTTCATACATCCAGTCTTCCATAACGTCGGCGGTGGCGTCCCAGCCGATCACGATGTCCATGACCTTGGAGATGTCTCCGGCGCCCTTGTAGCCGTGCCGTTTCATCCCTTCGAGCCACTTGGGATTGAGCAGGCGCGAGCGCAGCACATGCCTGGTTTCCTCGTGAGTGGTGCGCACCAGCACGCGCCGGGGGTCTGAACTGTCTCCCACCAGGGCAAACGGCATACTGCCGCGAACCGACGCCGCCGCCGCGATCAGGCCTCCGTAATAGTTGTAGAAGTCGGTGCACGACAGTATGTCGTACTCGCGCGAGTCCTCGTTTTTCACTGTAACGTCCATGCGGGAGAGAAGCCGGCGGAAGAGTTCCGGGTCCTGCGTGCCGTAATGCCCCTGCCCGTAGGCGTGGGACGAATAGTGGATATACGCTTCACCTAAATCCTGCCTCACTTTCCACTGCCTGGATTCGACCAGCTCCGCCACACCGGCTCCATATGTGCCCGGCGGACAGCCGAAAACACGCAGCGTGGCCAGTCGGAGGCCATCTTCTTCGCTTTCGCCCCTCTCCCGGTACTTTTGACGATCGGCCAGCACATGGCGCCGGATAAAGTTGGATTGGGAATCCTCTTCCAGTACGGCCACCATGCGGACGGCGCTGTCGATGAGTTCGACGAGGTTGGGGAAAGCGTCCCTGAAGAACCCCGAAATGCGTGGAACCACATCGATGCGCGGTCGGCCCAGTTCTTCGGCCGGGATGATTTCGAGACCCGTCACTATGCCGTTGGCCTGCCATACGGGGCGAACACCCAGCAGGTAAAGGATTTCGGCAATATCGTCTCCCCGCGTGCGCATGGTCGGGCAGCCCCAGACGATGATACCGACGCTTTCGGGGTATTCGCCCTGCTCCTCCATGCATCGTTTCAAAAGGGTGTCTCCCAGTGCTCTGCCCACTTCCCATGCCGCCGGAGTGGGAATAGTGCGAGGGTCGAGGGAGTAGAAGTTTCGTCCCGTGGGAAGGATGTCGGCCATGCCTCGGGTGGGAGTGCCCGACGGGCCTGGCGGTACAAAACCTCCCGATAAGGCCGAAAGGATGGAGAGCATCTCCTGGCCGGTGTGACGGATGTTGGGAACCAGGGTTTCGGCTGCATACCGGAGCACTGCTTCGATGCGGGGAAATGTACCGGCACAGTGGATTTCCACGAGCTCCGGAATGACTTCGGGGTCGAATCCCCTGGCGGCCAGAGCCTCCACCAGGGAGCGGGCCCATCGATGCGCACGCTCGATGATCTTCCCGCCGGTTTCTCCCCCCGATCCGGGGATGACTTGTCCGCGCCCGGCCAGCAAATCGTCATAGCGGTGTCCCATGGCCGCGATGATCTCTTCACGGAGAGAAGGAACATCACCGTTGGGGAGCCGCGTCAGCTGTACCACGAATTCCACCAGGCGATCTCCCTCGGGAGGCTGCCCCAGCAGGTGAAGCCCGTCGCTGATCATGGTGTCCGAGAGTTCACTCAGATAGCCGTGAAGACGCGCCAGGAAATCGTCCATGTTCGCCAGCGCCTCCTCACGGTTTGCGGAGAGGTCGTGATGGATATCGGCCCTTTCCACCGCCTCCCACAGCAGATCGGCCATCACGGGCAGCTTGCCCGGGTCCTGGCGTGTGGCCTCCGTATAGTCTGCCAGCGCCCGTTCGACTTCCGCCAGGTCTTCGTACAGATCGGCGTTTGTAAAAGCGGGAGTCAAATGATCGACGATGCAGCAGGAGGAACGCCGCTTGGCCTGGGTTCCTTCTCCAGGATCGTTGATGATGTAGGGGTAGATGTTGGGTAGATCCATGAGGGCAAGATCCGGGTAGCATTCGTTGCTTAAACCGAGGGCCTTGCCCGGGAGCCATTCGAGCGAGCCGTGTTTTCCCACGTGCAGAACGGCGTCGGCCTGGAAGATGTCCCGGATCCATCGATAATGGGCCAGGTAGTGATGAGGCGGTGAGAGATGCAGATCGTGCAGTATCGCCTCGGGATTCTCGAGTTTCCCTCGAGGCGGCTGAATGGTGAGGAAAACGTTGCCGTTCAGAAGACCCGCGAACAGGAGCCTGTCCTCGTGGACGAAGATCCGCCCCGGCATTTCGCCCCAGTTTTCGGTCATCTTGATGCGTACGGATTCAGGCAGCTCCAGGTGCCAGGGCATGAAGACCGTGCGGTCCGCCGATGCCTCGGCCCGGGCGGCCATTTGGTGGGAGGTGAGCCAGCGCCGGTCGCAGGTCATGCGCTGCAGCATTTCGTCGGCCAGTTCATCCCCGTCGGAGTACAGGCGATCGATTCGGTAGCCCTGCTCGGCCATGGCATCGAGCAGGAGTTTCACGGAGGCAAAGGTGTCGATGCCCGCTGCGCAACCGATGCGGTCGTTTCGAGGCGGGTAATGATGAAACACGACGGCTATCCGCTTTTCACTGTTGGCCTTGCGCCGTAGCTTTGCCCACTTGACGGCCAGGGATGCGAGAGCGGCAACTCGGTCCGGGATGGGTCGAAGGCGCGAGAGGAGGGCTCCCGTGACCGGGTCCACGGAATCCTCCTCACGAGTGGCCACGAGCATTGTGATGAGGCTTCCGTCGAATTCGGGCTGTGCGGCCTGGAAGGTGACATCCATGACGGCCATGCCCTGGGCGCTTTCCTTCCAGGCGGCGAATGGATTCAAAGTGGTCATGGCCTGCAGTACGGGAACATTCAGACCGGGAAAAATCTCCGAGTAGTCGGGCCGAGTGAGTGTCATGGACATGGACATGGCACTGATGAGAACGTCGATGCGCGGTTTTTCGTGGTTCATGAAAAAGTCCTGCACGATGTCATCGGAACCCCGGTTGCCGAGAGCCCTGTCTTTGAAGCGCATGCTGAATACAGGCAGAACGTTGGCGCCGAGTGATTCGACTTCCCGGATAAGGGCGTCGACGTGGTCGAGGTTTCCATTGAGCCAGTGGGTTTGAAAGAACCAGATGCCGACGGTGGGTTTTCGAGGATCGATGTATTCGGCGGTGTAGGCGGAAAGGCCGGGCACGCACCCAGCCTCCGGGTGGTAGATCCCTTCCTGGACCACGGGCTCGGCTCGCGGAACATCCAGGGTGAGCCCGTTGACCATTGCGTGAAGCAAGGTGATCGCACGTTCGAAATTCACAGGTCCCCCGTACGCCAGGTAACGGCTCAAAGTCTCCCACGTTCCGTCTTCCATGCCGTCGGAATGTTCCTGTGCCGCCAGGATGGCGTCGTCATCGCCCCCCATGGGCTGGATGTGCAAATGAGGAGTGTCCTCCCCGCGGTCTCGGAGCTCCCGTATGGCTTTCACCAGCCGGTCGAAAGCCGGGCAGGATGCCCTGCCGCCGTGAAGAGTGACAATGACCACGTGGGCCTTCAAAGCATCGGAAACGAAGGCCCTCGATCTGGCCTGATCGAAGAGCTGGCTCTGAGTGCGAGCGGAAATAACCGCCCGGCCTCCGCCGTCGCGAAAACGGTTCAAACCCTGGCTGAGCGACGGCAGCTCCGAGGCGGCTGCGCTGAAGTAACTGATGATCGTCTCTCTCATGACTGGCTTCCTCCTTCGAGGCACTCGGCAATCGTTCGATAGATCCGGCATACGAGGTTTTCCGGAGCGCTCCGCCTGTTGTAGTGAATCCTGGACGGGCAATCGCCGGGGCAGCGTTCTTCAAGCAGGCATCCCGGGCAGTCGCCGCCGAGTCGAACATCCAAAAAAATGTCGTGCAGCCGCCGCCAGTCCACGCGGTCGAGGCTTCCAGCCTGCATGGCGGGGTCTCCCACGGTCTGGCCGCAGGGATAGACGGTGCCGTCCGGATGCACGGCCAGGCTCTCTCCCCCACACGCATGGCAATACTTTCTCTGCTTCCCGTTGCCTTTCAGGGCGTTTCGCACCGAATCGAGCTCCCGCCAGCGAATGGGATTCGAACGAAACCTGTTGACCACCTCCAGCATGTCGAACATGGTTCGCACTCCGTCGCACAGGGACTTGGTCGATGGAATGATGGCGTCCTGTTTCAGCGCATTTCCCTTGAGGACAACCGGGTCGAGTGCGATTCCCCGCACGTTGGCGAAGGAAGCCAGGGCGAGGATCAGCCGGCCCAGGTCCATGACGTTGAGAGCGCAGACCGTGGTTGTGACATGCACCTCCATGTTTGCCCGATCGAGCAGCATCAGGCCTCGGAAGGCAGCCCCGGCGTCATTTCTAACGCGATCCTGCACATCGGGCGGACCGTCGACACTGATGCCGACGGAGATGGAAAAGCGCCGGCACAGGTCGATGAAACGCTTGTCGATGAGCGTGCCGTTGGTCTGCACCGCCATGGTTGCCGGCCACCTGGCCTGGCGGACCATCTGTCCGACGGCTTCCACGAGCTCCGGAACCAGGGAAGGTTCGCCCCCTGCCATCTGAACGTGAAACGGAAGCCCCGAGGCGGCGGCAAGTTCGACAGCCGCCCGGGCCACATCGAAGGACATGGTCCGGGCGGGCTGGTCTCCACAATAGCAGCAGGCACAGCGCAGGTTGCAGGCGCTGGTGAGCCACAGCACCAGGTAGCGGACGGGGACGGGTGAGATCGCACTCATCGCAGGAGCAGGGTCTCCATGTCCACGCGGTCGTGAAACCGTTTGGATCGAAGAGCGGCGGTGTCGATGCCGGCCGAGCAGACGCCGGAGCCTGTTGTCAGTTCTTCTTTCCACGGCTCATGCCCCACGGGGGGTTCGCAGATCATTGCCCCCTTTGAACTTACAGCGGCCACGGCGGCGCGTTCCAGGCACTTCACTCCGAACAGAAGCCGGTCGTCGGGACCGAATTGTTCCGATGAAGTGACGAGTAGGTCGCACCCCTGCTTCGAAAGCGAAACCGCCACTTCGGGATGAACCAGGGATTCGGGGCGTACCAGGGCGATCCGTGCCGGACCGAAGTCCGCCATGACCGCGCTGCAGCCGGGAGCCAGGCTGATTTGCTGTGATGAGGAGACCAGGCCGTATGCAGAATTCCCGTTTTGGCCTTCGTGTTCGGCTACGACTGCCGCGGTGCGGTTACTTGTGAATCGAACGATTTGTTCCGCAGTGAACGGTCCCATGCTTCGAGGCAGGACCAGGAGCATCGGAACGGAATTGCATTCTGCGGCAGTGGATTCCAGCAAAGAGACGGCCTGCCCCGGAGATTCGGGAACCAGGCACCGGATGTCCAACGGTCCCTGGGGAGGAAGCCCCCACAGGCCTCCAAAGTCGTCCAGCCCGTTGACATCGAGATAGAGTTCGGAGAAGTCTTCCGGCTGCCGGAGGGCCATGATGGCTTGGCGACGTTCCGAGCTCAGCCTGCCGTTCACCAGGGGGTATTCGACTATCCACGCAGTCGAAGTCGAACTGGATTCATCCAGGAGCACGGTTCCCTGCGGAGTGACCACGTACGACCTGCACTCGCGGCAGTCCATCATCCGGTCCAGGCCGGTCCGGTTGCAGCCGACGATGCCGAACCCGTTCTCCAGGGATCGAGCTCTCCAGATGAGCCTCGGATCCAGTCCCGATGGAGGCCAGTTGGAGGGAACGAGGACGAGATCGGCTCCGTTCAGGGCCTGAGACCGTGGAAGGAGGCCGGAATAGCTGTCTGCGCAGATGAGTATTCCCAGGCGCCCCCACGGCGTGTCGAAAACGCCCGGCCGGGACACCTGCCCGGGGCAGGCCCAGCGCCGCTCGGCCGCAACGATTTTGCGGTGGAAGGCTGCCGGTTCTCCGTCCGGCCCGACAACAAGTGCGGTGTTGTAGTAAATTCCCGTCGCCGGATCGCATTCGGCGATTCCTGTACAGATGTAAGCCTTGTATTGCCGGGCCACGGGCCACAGGCATTCGAAGGTCTCTCCGGTGATCGCCTCGACGCAGGCCGCCACATGCCTGCGGCTGTCGAAGCTGTAGCCGGAAACGGCGAGCTCCGGCGCCACGATGATCGATGCCCCGCGGCCCGCCGCTTCCAAAGCCAGGGCCGCCAGTGCTTTCCGGTTTTCCTCCACGCACCCGTGCCTCACGTCCAGGTGGATCACTCCGATGCACAGTGTATCCGTCATGGCATCTCCTTTTTGTTTGTCTTTCCGTATCCGTATTCCCGGCCGGGGGGAAGAACCGGGATAAAGCTCCGCACTGGATCGCTCCCAGGATCACAGTCCCCCCGGTGCCTTTTTCAGTTTCGTGGAAACTCCGTTCAAGACGGCGTTTAAAGAAAGTCCGACGATGGGGGGAATATCCCCGTCCGCGATGAATTCCCTCCATTCCGAAACGGGTTCCCCGGCGATTTCGTCCGCAACGGTCCGCGCCCAATGCTCGAAGATGTCCGTATTTATGAATTGTCCTCTTTCCTGCGCATCACTCAGGGCAAGAGCCGATTCCAGGAAAGCAGCGTAGCGGGGGCTGAGCAAAACCATCTCGATCATCCCCAGGGCGAGTCGGGATGTCTCTTCGTCTCCGTTTTCCATGCAGGGGCACAGGCGCAGTAGATCATGGGGGCCGATGCCTCTTTCCTGCAGGCGATGGAGCAAACCGCGCGGCGCAGCGATCCCGTTCTGACGGAAGACGGCTTCTCGTACTCCTTCGTAAACCGCCCGGGCGATGAGTTCACCCAGTTTGCAGTGGCCTCCGGTATGGTCTGCGCGGGCACCGGCGCCCTCCACGATGATCATCTCGTCGGTACCGGTGCCTGTCGCCTGCCATTTGAGTGGATTTCCACCGCTTCGAATATCCATATCCTGCAGGGCGGCGGTTTTTGCCTCCGTGGCGCTGATGACGGCCCTGGCCCGTGCCCGCGCTGTAAGCCGTGCATTGGCCAGGACGATAATGTTGATGGTCCCGGGCTCATGAAAAAGTCCTTCGTCCGACGACATTCGCACCGCGTTGCCGCGGACTCCGGCCGTCACCAGGGCATAAACGAATTGATCTTTGAACCCGGCCCTGCGGACGACGAGGTTGTCCATGTCGGCTCCCGTCATGAGAAAACTGCTGCGCTCGTGCGGTTTCCCCACGACCCTGCAGATGCGGGTTCTGTAATTCTCGAAGCCGAGCCTGTGGCTGATGCTCCAGCAGGGAGGCGGGGAGCCGTGGTTGCCGACGCACTCGATGTTGCTCCGCTCTCCCTCGAGGGTCGAAAGGACTTTCATGGGCTTCTTGAATTCGATGACAAGCGTTTTGTTGGGGAAATCGGAGAGGGTGGATTCCACAACCCGGGCGGATTTCACATAGTCGATGGCAAGATCGACGGGCTTCGAACCTGTGCGCCTGTCCTGCAATACCTGGCCTGCGGCAACGCTGAACGGTTCTTCGTAGATGGTCGACGCCAGCCAGGCAATAAAATCCCCGGCGTGCAGGGAAGCCTGGCAGGTCAGTTCACAGGGGAAGTAGTAGATCCTGCCTTCGCGCACCGCTTCCACATCCTTCCAGCCGGGACGGCTGAGAAGCCGGTCGGCTGTTTCCCTGTCGCCCCCGCATCCGTAAATCAGCTGTGGATCGAGGCGATTCCATTCTTCGAGGGAGACTTCGACCACTTCCCCTTTTCTGCCTGTTTCCGGAGGGATTCCTCCAGCGGCACGAATGAATTCGTTCTGAAAGGAATCGTCACCGGGAGTCATCACCCGGTCCCGGCCCATGAGGCGCAGAACCCTCATTCTTTTTCCCGGCGGCACCCTGTCCAGCTTGCGCGAAACGAGTTCGATCGTTTCCTTCATTCGGCGGACGAGGTCCGCGGCCTGTTCCTGTCTGTCGAAGATGTCACCCAGCAGTTCGATATTGCGGTAGATGTCCTCGATGGAACGGGACCGCAGTTCGATCAGGGAACAGGCTCCCCCTGCAAGGTGCTCGCGCACCTCCCGGTGCAGGGACGAAACGAAGACTGCATCGGGCCCGATTGCATCGATCCTCTCGATGCAAGGAGACCAAAAACCTCCGACGATATCCTTGTGAGCCGCCTCGGGCGAAGACGTGTCGTGCCATGTGAGGCCTTTTACGGCATCCCCCGCTCCGATGGCGAAGAGGATCCGGGTGATTTCCGGAACCAGGCAAACGACTTTTTTCGGCCGTTCCTGCAGCACAATGCACGAACCGCTCGAATCGGTGAAACGAACGGCGGCTGCATCTGCGGCTTTGTCCGCTCCCGGAACGACCTGCAACAACAGCAGGGCTGAACAGACCAGCTTGAGCCATGATCTCTGGACGGTCTCCATCGCTTGGCGCATCTCCCTTTTCGTCAGTCCGTTTCGCCTGTTTTCTCCATTGCCAGGGCATCGAGCAGGGACTCGATGGACGCAAACCCTGCGTTTTTTCCACCGCAATATCGAACGCGCCAGCCTGTCGCCCCGCCGGCCTGCAGCACTTCGATGCAAAGAGGAGCCCGGCCCTCGGAGGTCACTCGATATCCTGCGCGTTCGAGTGCCCGGTAAGTCCACATACCGGCAATGCCGTCGCCCTTCAGGGCCACCGTTTTGCGTACGGCGCCGGGCAGAGTGAAAGCTCCCGATCCCCGGTCGAAGGCTGCTCCTGAACCGGCGAAGGCTTCCGATAGGGCTCCGTTCAAAACCAGGTCCTCGGGCACTCCGTGAAGGAGCGGACCTCCCGTGGGGAGCAGCCACAGTCGGTCGGCGCAGCGCAAAGCCAGGTCCAGGTCGTGAGTGGAAAGCAGGACAGTCCGCTGCCCGGTACGGGCGAGATTGCGGAGCAGGTGCATGAGTTCCACCCGGCGGGGAAGGTCGAGGAAGGCCGTCGCTTCGTCCAGGACCATGATCCTGGGTTCCTGGGCCAACGCCCGGGCAATCATGGCCTTCTGCCGTTCTCCGTCGCTCAGTTCGTTCAGAGGCCTGTGGGCCAGGGATTCGATCCCGACGTCCGTCATGGCTCGCCACACCGCTTCCCTGTCCTGTCTTTTCAGACTCCCGCTCCACCGGGTGTACGGATGGCGCCCGAGGGCCACCAGGGTAGCCACGGGCATGAGTCCGACCGCAGGCCGATCGGTAAGAACCAGGCTCATGTGCTGCGCCACGGTCCGCGCTGACAGGGAGAAAAGGCTCTTTCCGCAGAGTCGTACTTCGCCTGCAAGGGGCCTCTGCATGCCGGTCAGAGTGCGGAGGAGCGTGGATTTGCCGGCTCCGTTCGGGCCAAGCAGGCAGACGAATTCGCCGGCGTTCAAACAGGTATCGATTCCATCGGCGACGATTCGATGGGGATGTCCGGGCCTGGTATACCCGACGGTCAAATTTCGAGTTTCGAGAAGCGGCGGTTGGTTCATGCCGCAGCCTCCAGGGCCTGCCGCCGACGGAGGATCACTCCGATGACCACCGGGGCGCCGATGAGTGAGGTTACGGCGTTGAGCGGCAGCACGATCCGGGTTCCCGGCGCCTGGGCGAGAACGTCGGCAAGCAGGGCCAGGGCCGCTCCCATCAGGATTACGCCCGGGACCAGGGTGCGGTGGTCCGAGGTCTTCAGGACCATCCGGCACAGGTGCGGCACCGCTATTCCCAGGAACCCGACGGGGCCGCAGAAGGCCGTGACCGTTCCCGCCAGGAGCGATGCCCCGAGGATGATCCAGAAGCGTATGAGACGCACATTCACGCCCATGCTCCGGGCATACCCTTCGCCAAGCAGAAAGGCATTGAGAGGTTTGGCCAGCATCCAGGCCAGGGCGAGCCCCGCACAGACCGTCGGAGCGAAAAGGGCGAGCTGATTCCAGGTTACGCCGGCGAAAGAACCGAAGGTCCACGCTATGTAACTCTGCATTTGCTGCTCCAGGGCGAATTGCAGGAGCACGTTCACGAGGGCGCTGTTGATATATCCGAACATGAGTCCCACGATGAGCAGGGTGAGGCTGCTCTCGATCTTCCGAGCGATGGCCAGCAGCAGGCTCAAAACCGCCATCGATCCGGCAATGGCCGCCACGACGAGCGAAGCGTTGCCGAACAGTCCTGTCTTTTCCATGACAGGTCGGAGGTTGAACCCCCATGCAGTCATCACGACCAGTGCCACCCCCAGGCTTGCTCCGGAGCTGATACCGAGTACGAACGGGTCGGCCAGGGGATTTCTGAAGAGGGTTTGCATCTTGAGCCCCGCCATCCCGAGGGCGGCACCTCCGAACATGGCCGTCAGGGCGCGCGGGAGGCGGAAAACCAGGATGATCTCCCGCCAGCCGTCGGGAACACCGCGCTGGTTTGTCAGGACGGCCCAGACTTCCCGGGGAGGGATCATCACGGATCCCAGGCAAAGCTCGAGGGCAAAGGCGATAACAGGAACCGCCAGCAGGACGCCCCAGGCCGCTGGGGCCACTCGGGGCATGGGGTGGAGAGCGGCGTCTTCCCGGGCGGGATACGTTTGAGGCTTCATCGTTCTTCCTCGCTTCGAGCGGGCAGTTGCCGGTACCAGATGCGCCGGTGGTCCGGAAGCAGTTCAGGGTGGAAGATGCTGATCAGATCAGCCAGCACGAGATCCGGCCGGGCAAAGCCGGTTTCCCAGAAATCGTTTCCCCCTTCCGCATTGACCCTGGCGTCGTTGTTGAAGACCTTTCCCTCCCGAAAGGCGGAAAAGAGGCCATTGCGGTCATCGATTCCCCGAAGCTCCGCCAGGGAGCGGCACAGGCCGGTGTCGATCCAGAATTCCGCATCTCTTGCCCGGTCAATCACGGCCTCGATGGCAAGCGGGATGGCTCCCGGTCTCGAGTCCTGCCGCCAGAGGTAATCCGCACCGGCATCTTCCAGGAACCGCGCAGTGTAGCTTCCGCCTCCGGGCATGTACCATGTTCCGCGCCAGGCCGTGCTGCAGAAGACGGTCGGACGACGGGAGACGCCTCGAACTCTTTCAGCCAGGGCCTCGTAGCGCCGGGCGATGTCGTCGAAAACGCGTTCGGCCTCGGCTTCCTTGTTGAAGAACGCGGCGATGAACTTGATCCATTCAGTGCGTCCCAGCGGCGTGGATTCCATGTGGGAGAGGTTGATCAGCGGTTTGAAGCCGGCCTCGAGAAGCTTCGGATGCCGGTCGAACTGGGGAATCCCCGTGCCGTAAACCATGACGGCGTCAGGCCTGAGAAGGGTCAACCGCTCCATGTCGATTTGGCGGTTCATTCCCTGTCCGCCGTCTCCGAATTCCGTGATGCGTCCCTGCCGGATCAGGGAGACGACTTCAGGCGTACTGACCCATTCGCAGCCCGCAAGGCCCACCAGGGTTTCCTCGATGTTCAGCATGGGGAAGAGGGCCGTCCACGTGATGGAAAAGACGGCGATTCGTTCGAGGGGGATCGGGACCACCACGGCTCCCCGCGGCAGATCCGACGGAGGGGCATGGCCTCGGGCGACGAGGACGAACACGAAAGGATCTTCGGAGTGGTGCTGCGGGTTGAACACCTTGATCCGTTTACAGGTGCCTTGGTATTCGATGCTGAAGCAGCCGGCATAACGAAGATGGGCCTTTTGGGGAAAGAGATCGACCGATTCGGCGGCGGATGCGGATTCCATCGTTACGGCGGATCCGGTACCGGCCGTGGTGATGGAGTGCGGGTTCAAACAGACCAGTCCCCCTGCGGCGAGCACGATGAATCTCCGGCAGCTTCCTGGTAACACGTCCATCCAGCTCAAGAATAACACCTCCCTCTCACAGCATTCCCGAAACAGCGTTTACGATCTTCTCTACGAGGAGTGCCGTCCCTTCTGCACCGAGAAGTGCCTTGGGGGTAAGATCCACGCAGCCGCTCATGGGAAGGACGAGTTCGATGCAGCAGTCGGCGGGGATACCGAAAATCGGCCCCTGCACAGCCCGGCAGCCGTCGGCCAGCAGGAAATCCGCACGGGCGTTCTGCCAGGGGGTCTGCCATGCGTCGGCGCAACCCATTCGAGTGAGTGCGAGCCCGAGGCGCGCCGCCCAGTGACTGTTTGCCTGTGCTTCGTCGGGGATTTCGACGGAAACGGGAAGAATTCCCAGGTATTCGTAAAGAAACCGGACCAGGGGGAGGGCGGTGGAGGCATCTGCCTGGATGCTGCAGGTGAGCCCTTTCGGCGCGCCAGTGAGAGTCGTAATCCGTGAAAGCACGCACGCCACGCGCCTGCGCACGGCCTTCACCGCAGCCAGTGCCGGGGCCGGGTCGGCTCCCGCCGCCTCCGCGACCTCCCTCAGCCATTCCTCCGTTGCCGTGAATCCGAACGGTGCGCCGCAGCGGGGGACTACGGCGGTTCCTCCGAACCGCTCGGCCAGCCGCCAGGCGAGTTGTTCTCCATATTCGGCGTGAACCGCCACATGGCAGGCCGCTTCCGGAATGCGCTTCCATGCGCCGACAGGGCTGCCTGCGCCGGGAGCACAAACTACCTCGATGCGGCTCAGCGCCAGGAGGCGCCGGATTTCCTCGATGCTTCCCGCCCAGTGATGGTGTGCGATGGAAAGACCGAGCAGGGTGACGGTCTTCGGGCGCCGCCTGCAGGCAGGATTGAGATCGAGAGTGTCCAGCACCGCCGCAATCGCCTGCTCGTATCCTTCCGCCATGGACCTGGATAAGGCAGGCATGTCGATGCCTGCCACAGGAACGGCGATGCCCGAATCAAAGGCGATGCGGCGCAGATCCTCCCCGATGAGTGCCGCTCCGGGTGTATTGATAACCGCAATCAAGGCCGGGCCGCGGGCTGCAACGGTTGCAAGAGCCTTTCTCAGCTTCTCCGCCGCGCCGAAGACGAAATCGTCCCCGTCAAGGCCGGTGGCGGGAATTCGAGGCTGCCCGAAGTAAAAGGGTTCGAAAAAATTCAGACGTTCGTCCGGAATGTCCCGAGGGAAAGCACGCTCGGAAAGACTGCAATGGTGGCCTCGGCACCCGGTGGGGCCATGGAGAATTACGGCGGCGTCCTCGATGCCTTCCAGGGCAAGGATCGCTCCCGTGAGACCGTCTGGTTGAACGGTATTGCACGAAACGGGCTGATGGTTACACATCACGGCGCCACCCTTCCCTGGCCGGAAGCTTCATGAGCCGCAGCCATCTTCCGGCCGATGCGATTCCCGCCAAGAACCCGACGTCCGGGCAGACGGGAATGTGGTCGAAACGGAACCCTTCAGGCATGTTCCGCCACGGGTAGTTGATCAGGGTAAGATCGGGATCGAATGCGCGCATATCCTCGTCGCGCTGCTCTCTTGCGTAGGGAAAGACAAACGGTACCCGTCCTTCGTAGCGGCTGTGAAAGGTGTCGTCCCAGGCGGATTCGAGGATGCCCGCCTTGAGAATCACCATCCCGAGGTCCAGGGCGGTTTCAAGCACCCAGTCGATGCAATGGTTGCGAACGGCGATAAGGATTCGCTTCCCTTCAAGAGCCGGGCGCAACGCGGCGACGGATGCTTCGTAGACTGCGCGATGCCGTTCGATGATCTCTTCGGCCTCGTTCGTCTTGTGAAAATGCCGGGCCAGTTCTTCGATCCATTCGCTGGTGGCCTGGAACCCGACAGGAAAAGGAGAGGAGGCGAAGGTCGCTCCATGACGGTTTTCGAGGAAATCCCGCACCACGCGGCCGAAGGCGTCGTCGACGGCAAGAAGATTGAGGCTCCCGCGGTTGAAGCCGGCGATTTCATTCGTGGTGCAACGCCGTATGAACCGGCAGTTGACGCGGAGCCCCATGGATTTCAGCAGACTTCGAACTGCTTCGAAGTTCTCTTCCGTGTTCGCCGCAAGGTTCTTTTCGGCAACGATATTCACTGCGTCTGCTTCGGGCTCGATACCCGGATCGATCCATTCTTCGGCTACCAGGCGCATGGCGTCCAGCACTCCCTGCATGTAGTCGCCCGTGATGTCGCCGTCCGCGGGGATGAGAACCATCGGGGGTGCTCCGTTTCCAGTCGAGGCATTTTTCAGAACCAGGCGGGCGTCGTCTCCGATGATTCCGGACGCGCACGTGGTCACGACAAAAAGCGGATCATCGCGCCCGGACGCAACCCGGCGTACGGCTTCCTCCAGCCCGCTGTTGCCGCCGAAGATCACCGTGTGTTCATCCATGTGCGAGCAACGTACCTCGGGTATGCCGCCGGCGTCCCATCGATTGCCATACTGATCCCGCATGCGGCGAGCTGTCGAAAGGACTCCCTGGCTGGAAAGGTATGCGCAGCTGCGGGGTCCGTGGACAAGGGTGACTCCATTCCGGATCTGCATGACCGTGTGGGTTGCCCCGTTGAAGGCACAGCCGAAAAGAACGGACTGAGTTCGAACACCCTTGGAGCTGTATCGCCTGGGTGGAGGGATGGGCAGAGACACGCCGGCCGGATGAGGGGGAAGCGGGGAGCCGGGAATGCTTTCCCCGGTTGTAACCGGTTGATGTTCTCTTGAAGCGATGTCTCTTTGCGTTCCGGAGCCTGTGCTTCCCGCACCTGCTTCAACCTCGGCATGCCTTTCCCGGCATATGCCATGCACCACCCGTTCGAGTTCACCGGCAGGGAGCGGGCATGCGGAAAACCGGGAAGGATCGTGAGCGACGAGCCAGGCCAGTCGACGAAACCTTTCGGCGAGTTCACTTTCCGGAAAGGCTTCTACAACAGTCTTTCCCAGCCGTTCGGCTTCGCTGAAATACTCGCTTCTGGGAAACCGGCCCACGACGGGGAGCTTGACCGCTCCGGCGAATCGTTCGACGCGCCCGGCTTCGTTCTCCAGTCCGCGTTCGTTGAAAAGAATGCCTCCCACTCGAGGACCTTGCCCCTCGTAGTTTCGGATGCCTCGAAGGATATTGTTGGCTGCGTAAAGGGACATGAATTCTCCCGAAGTCACGATGAAAACCACTTGTGCGTATTCGTTGCGAAGGGGCACTGCAAATCCGCCGCACACCACGTCGCCCAGAACATCGTACAGGACGAAGTCGTGGTCGAGCTGTTCGATGCCCAATTGGTCCAGCAGTTCGAAGGTGCTGAGAATTCCTCGTCCCGCGCAGCCAACGCCGGGCTCCGGCCCTCCGGCCTCCACGCAGGACACTCCCGCAAATCCCGTGTGAAGGACTGCATCGAGGCGTCGCCCCACGGGGGGCGTGCGGCGCAGGTAATCGAGCGCCGTGGCCATGGTTCTTCCGCCGAGCAGAAGCCGGGTCGAGTCCTGCTTGGGATCACACCCCACCTGGAGCACCCGCTGCCCGACCAGGCCCAGCGCCGCGGAAATGTTTGCCGACAGGGTGGATTTCCCGATGCCTCCCTTGCCGTACACAGCAATCCGTTTCATGGTCTCACCCCTTGACAGCCGCTGAAGATTAGTGACGGGCGGTCCGGAAACGTTTCCGGGCTTCGTCAAAAAGACAGTTTCAGGCCGCCGGATACGGTTCTTCCGGGCATGACGTAGGCACTCTCCGTATAGTCTTCGTCCAAGAGGTTCTCGACTTTCAAGAATGCCTGGTACTTCTTCAGCACAGTGCAGGTAACCGCGGCATCGACAGTTACCACGGACGGTTCCACCCATCTCACGCTGTTCCACGAGGCGTCATACAGCGGAACGATCTTTTCGTCCTGCCAGATCGCTTTCACGGACGCTGTGAAGTTGTGGGGGAGCAGGACGGTGAGCGCACCGCTGATCTTGTTCCGGGGCAGGTATTCACGCCGCACCCATTGTGCCTGGTCATTCCTTTCGTATTCTGAATCCGTGTAAGTGTAGGCAAAATTCAGCTTCATCCATTCCCACGGCATGACCGTGGCGTATGTTTCGATGCCTTCCGACCTTGCTTTGTCGGCGTTTATGTATTTGTTGGCGAGGCCGTCGTAGGTGATGAGATCGTCAAAGTCCGTGTGAAACCATGTGATTCCCAGCTTGACTCTTTCTCCGAACACCGGTTGTTCCACGCCGACTTCGTAGCCCAGGCTCTTTTCAGGCTGAAGATCCGGGTTCCCGATGATGATGAGACTGCCCTGGTAGAGATAGCCGCCATAGATTTCATAGAGACCCGGAGTCCGGTATCCGGAGCCGACCTGGGCATGGATCTTGGTGCCGAGCCGTTTGAAGACGTAAGCGGCGGAGGCTTCCCCCACGAGTTTGGAATCGAACGCCTCATGGTCATTGAAACGGGCTCCAAGATTCAGGAAGAGGGATTCGTCCAGCAGCTTGAAACCTGCCAGGCCGAACGCGTCCCAGGTGTACCAGTTTTTCTTGAAAAGCACGGGACTGAAGTCTCCTTTGTTCGGATCGCGTGGTTCGCGGCCGTCGTAGTACGACTGTTCGTAGTCGAGCCCGGCGATCAGGCTGAACCAGTCGGTGATGCGGAAATTGTGCTGCGTCTCCAGGTATGCCGTCGACCCATCGTAGTTGGACTGGTCGCCGGCCGTCGGGGACCAGAAATAGTGGCGCTGCGTCTCCGTGTAAGCGCCCTTGAGGGAGTAGTTCCAGCAGGACGAGACGGAATGGTTCATCGTGAGGCCGTGTTGAGCCAGGAGTCCTTCGCGATGCTTGTCAGGATCCGCCGTGTTTTTCACCAGGTTGCCGCCGGCGTCCAGGCTGGGGGTGGTCTTGCTCAGGGCCAGGTCGGTGTCGGAGTAGAGGGAGCTGAATTCGAGGGTGATATCTGGAGTAAAACGAAATCCGGCGTTTGCCGCGAACCCGAGATTCTCATAATAGTAGCCGTAGTCTCCTCCGTTCTTCCTCCCGTCCGTCGTGATGTAAACGGGGTTGAAGTCGAGATAGAACTGGTCCTGTCCGTGGAAGAATCGGCCGTTTTCGAGAAACGTGCCGAATTCACTGAATTCGCTGCGGACTTCTGCCCCGGTGCCTTTCTTCCATTTGTCGGAAATGATGTTGATGACGCCGCCCATGGCCTGTGACCCGTAGAGGGTGCTCTGCGTGCCCCTGAGTATTTCGACCTGTTTCAGGTTGCTCGCCGAGTACAGGTCTTCGATGAAGTACTGGATGGTTGTCTGAGTGTCTGCGGCGTCCCTCAGGGGGAACCCGTTGTACTGGTACTGGATGTGCTGACTGCCCGCACCCCGGATACTGATGTTGGACCACTGCCCGGGGCCGCCCAGGCGCCTCAGGTAAACACCCGGCTCGTTGTCGATGAGTTCGGGCAGGAAGTATTCCTGCTGCTCATCACGGTTTTCGGGGGTCACAACGCTGACGCTTTTCGTCACTTGCGACAGTGGAGTCTCGACTCGCGTCGCCGTGACGACGACAGGTTCCATGCGCGCCGTTTCCCCCGGGCTGCCACTTTCCTGAGGGGCGGCGGATTCCCGGGTTTCTTCCTGTTCGGTTTGGTCCTGTTGGGTTTCACCGCGGGCCTGAGCGGGCAGAAAGTTCAATGCCACCAGAAGGCAAAGAACAGCGATGGGCACGATGAGATTCGATTTTTCTGGAAATGGAAGACTCATTGCACAACCTCCTTTCCCCCCTCGGGGAAATTCGAAAGATCCACGCATCGGCCAGGTCTCCTGGCTCACGTTCGTCCTACTCGCCGCGCCTTCCCATCACTGCTTTGCCGTGACAGTGGCATCCGTGCGGCTTTCGTCCCGATCACAGTCGCGGGGCGGCGGAAGCTTTGCACTCCCTTCCCTCGGACCGATGCAAGTTTGTCCGGTTCCGGCTGTCCAGTTCCAGCCCGGTGGACTGTTTCCTAACGCATCTCGAGAATCCTCCTTTCTTTCTGAAACGGGTTGCTTGCCACAGGGACACTCCTCA
>JABUEY010000081.1 GCA_013314815.1 Syntrophobacteraceae bacterium | reverse complement strand
ACCCTCAAATGGGTCCTTCGTCACAGCTCCGTTACCCTCGGCCTGTGCATCTTCCTGACCGTGTTCACGGGCTACCTCTTTTGCGTTATCCCGAAGGATTTCATTCCGAGCCAGGATACGGGGCAGGTGGTCGGGTTCACTGAAGGAGCACAGGGGATATCCTTCGAGGCCATGGTGAAACGCCAGCAGGCGGTGGCCGAGATCATCAGGCAGGACCCCGACGTGGAAGGTTTCATGTCGGCGGCGGGTGCGACGGGAGGCAGCCCGACGGGGAATACCGGCCGGATCTTCATGCGGCTCAAGGACAGGTCCGAAAGGCAGTCGCATGTGACGGAAGTCATCGCCAGGCTGCGGTCGAAGGTTTCCGACCTTCCCGGAATCAATGTCTACCTGCAGAATCCACCGGCCATCCAGATCGGCGGAAGGGCGACCAAAAGCCAGTACCAGTACACGCTGCAGGGCACCGATACCCGCGAACTCTACCATTATGCTCCCCTGCTCGAATCCGCTCTGCGCGAACTGCCCGGCCTGCAGGACGTGACCAGCGATCTGCAGATCACCAATCCCCAGGTGATCGTGGACATCGACCGGGACAAGGCCCAAGCCTACGGTGTCAGCGCCGAACAGGTCGAGCAGGCTCTTTACAGCGCCTACGGTTCAAGGCAGATATCGACCATTTACACTCCCATCAACCAGTACAAGGTCATCCTCGAAGTCGAGCCGCGCTACCAGCGTGATCCTTCTTCGCTGGCCCAGTTGTATATCCGCTCGGACAGCGGACGGCTTGTGCCCGTCGAGAGTGTCGCCAGGCTCAGTCGCGCAGTCGGTCCACTGACCGTGAATCATACCGGTCAATTTGCTTCCGTTACCGTCTCTTTCAATCTCAAGCAGGGAGTGGCACTGGGCGATGCCGTTTCACAGATCGAAAGGGCTGTGCGGGACCTGCGCCTTCCCGCTACCCTGACAGGCAGCTTCCAGGGGACGGCTCAGCAGTTCCAGTCCTCCATGAGGGGCCTGTGGATCCTCCTCGTCCTGGCGATTCTCGTTATCTACATGGTGCTGGGAATCCTTTACGAAAGTTTCATACACCCCCTTACCATCCTTTCGGGGCTTCCTCCGGCCGGCGTAGGTGCCCTCCTTACCCTCATCATCTTCAGGACCGACCTCAGCATCTACGCCTTCGTCGGAGTGATCATGCTTGTCGGCATCGTCAAGAAGAACGCCATCATGATGATCGACTTCGCGCTGAGCGCTCAGAGAAACGAAGGCAGGAACCCGGCGGAAGCCATTTATGAAGGGGCCATCCTCCGCTTTCGGCCCATCATGATGACCACGATGGCGGCGCTCATGGGAACCCTTCCCATCGCCCTCGGGATCGGGGCGGGGGCTGAAGCCCGCCGCCCTTTGGGCCTCGCCGTGGTGGGAGGGCTTGTTCTTTCCCAGCTTCTCACCCTCTACATTACGCCGGTTATCTACATCTACATGGAGTCATTCCAGAAACGGCTGGGCAGCCTCTTCCTGAAGCGGATGCGCGGCCGAAAGGAGGAGATCTCGGGCCCGGAGTCTCCAGGACAGCCGGAGATGCAGAGCCTGGCACACCAGGAGATCCCCGTGATCAGCCGGAAGTCTTCCACCTGATTCGAACCCTTGAATGGGTGTGCGTCAAAACACGGCGGAGGAGTTCGTTCTTCGCTCCCTGCCGACCCGACCACCCGGGAGATTGAACAACGTGTCGGAACTCGATGAACTGATGAACCGGATTGAAAGCAGGTATGATGTGGAAACCGTTCCCTTCAAAATAGACGACAAGGTCTTGAACCTGCTGCAGTTCAAGGATTTCGGAGCTTACATCGAAAAGCTTGTGGAGGCCGAGGATTTGGGTGCACTGGATCTGCCCTACTGGGCCAAAGTCTGGGATGCCTGCTACCTGCTGGCCTATTTTCTTGGCAGACAGCCTGTCCGGCCTGAGCAACGAATGCTGGAAATCGGGGCCGGGCTGGGTGTCGTGGGGATATGCGCGATTCTTTGCGGTCACCGGGTGACCATTACGGACATCAATGAGGACGCCCTTCTTTTTGCCAGGGCCAATGCATTGCTCAACGGCATCGGCGATGCGGACATCCGGAGCCTCGACTGGAATGCCCCCGTCCTGCCCTCCCAGTACGAGGTGATCTTCGGATCCGAAGTGGTGTACGACCGCCAGTCCTACCCGCTGCTGGTCGGCTTTTTCAAAAGGGCACTGGCTCCAGATGGGATAATCTTTCTGGCAAAAAACGCGGAACTGCATGCCCCCGCTTTCTTTGCCGAACTTGGCAAAGACTTCGAATTCAAGCACACGACACAGACGGTCCGAACAGAAGGGGAACCTCGCCGGATTGAACTCTATGCCATCAGAAGAAAGAGCGGGAATGCGGCGAGTGCATGAACCTCGTGGTTCCTGCGCGAAGCCGCCCTGCCTTCGAAAGTGAAAGGTTACGGCGCCAATGGAGTCGGTCCTTATCGACACCTCGGGTGGAGCACTGGCCGCGGTCCTGCATTTTCCCGAAAGGATCCCGGCTCCGGTCATCGTCTGCTGCCACGGACTGCTCAGCAGAAAAGACAGTTCAAAGTACCTGTTGATCGCTGAACGGTTCACTGAATGCGGGTTCGCAGTGGTGCGGTTCGATTTCTCGGGTTCGGGGCAGAGTGCGGCACGTATGGAGGGAAGCCTTCTGGGATCGAGAATGCGCGACCTGGATGCCGTTCTCGACTATGTCCGGCGTGCAGCCTGGTGCAGTGGGCAGATCGGGCTTTTGGGATCGAGCCTGGGCGGCTACCTTTGTCTTCTCGAAGCGGATTCGGGCAGAGCGGGTGTGGAGGCGGTGGTTTGCTGGGCCACGCCGTTCGATCTCGATGGAATTCGAAGAAGACTCGAAGAAGAAAAAGCCTTCGAAGGCATCTTCCCTGCCGGGCTTTTGCTGGGGTCTCCGCCAAATCTTCGTGAGCTCAAGGCCGTCCGGGGAGTGCTCCTCGTTCATGGACAGCAGGATGAACTTGTCGACTGGCGGCAGTCTCTCGAAATCTATCGCCGGGCAGGGGACCCCAGGCATCTGCTGATCATGAAGGAAGCCGATCATCGTTTCCTGGATCCTCATTGCCGCGAACTTGCCGTAAGATGGAGTCTCCACTGGTTCATCCAACGTGGTTTTCCCGCCACAAGGAACCCAATGTATCCCCCCTGAATCTTGTCGGCCTGGGTCTTCTGCCGGGCCGCGGTCGCATCCGCACAAAGGCCGTTTCCTGCCTGTGCAAACCTTCCTTGATGAACAGGCGAATCCCTGCCGTCGAGGACAAGGGTTGCGACACACAGGATCCCGCATTGCGGCAAAGTTCCGGCGCATCGGACAGAATGTCCTGGACTGTGCAAGTTCAATCCATTAAAATTTCACAATTCAAACGGTGTGCAGGTTGTTCTCTGGTGTACGGTCGCAGCCTCATTGTTTCAGGTTGCAGGGATCTGAAACCTTTCAATGCTTTCATGATGATATGAATCCTATGTTGGACCATTGCACGAACGAGGCGGACAAGCCGAAGGCCAAACGCAACGGGAAGTTCATGATTGCTCTCCGAATCATGGTCTTTGTGCTTCTGATCGTGTTGACCGTCATTCTTTACCAGACCGGCTGGATGGAGCTCTTCCTCAAGAAGGACGAGGCACTGGCCTTCCTGGAGTCCCTCGGTGCCTGGAAATTCCTGGGCTTTGTCACACTCCAGGTATCCCAGGTGGTTCTGGCTCCCATCCCGGGGGAGGTAACCGGACTGATAGGCGGATACCTGTTCGGAATTTACTGGGGGGTTTTGCTCTCGAGCATCGGACTGATCATCGGGTCTTTTATCGCTTTCTCGATATCCAGGGCTTTCGGGCGACCCCTGGTGGAGAGATTCGTCGACAAATCCATCCTGGACCGTTTCGACTACTTGATCCACCACAGGGGATCCCTGCTCATCTTTTTCCTGTTCCTCTTTCCCGGCTTTCCAAAAGACTACCTCTGCTTCGTGCTGGGGCTGGGGCATATGTCCACCTTCCAGTTCCTGGTCGTGAGTTCCATTGGCAGGCTCTTCGGAACCACTCTTCTGACACTTGGAGGCGACTTCATCAGGTATCAGCAGTACGGAAGACTTTACGTCCTGATAGGCATCGCCATAGCGTTTACGCTCATCGCCTTCGTTTTCAGGAACAGGATTGAAAAACTGCTCAAGGCGCTGCATCTGAGAGACTGCAAGTTTCCGGAATAATTTATGAAGTTGTGTTTTTATCCTATTGTCCACAGGTTTCTTCGGTGTTCGAAATCCCGCGGATAATCCAATGGAGGTGCCTTCTCCGTGCTTACAGAAGCAATATCGAATATCGCCGTCAAATGCCTTGAAACGACAGGATATGTCGGTGCCGCCGTACTTATGGCTCTTGAGAGCATGATCGCTCCAGTGCCGAGTGAAGCCGTCATGCCCTTTGTGGGTTTCCTGGTCGTGGACGGCAAATGGAATCTCTGGGCAGCCATTGCGGCCACGAGTATCGGTTCGCTTATCGGTTCTCTTGCCTCCTACCTCATGGGCTATTACGGCGGCAAGCCTTTCGTCATGAAGATCGGCAGGTATCTTCTGCTCGACACGCATGATCTTCAACGCACCGAATCGTTCTTCAACAGGAGAAGAGGAACGGCAACGATCTTTATCAGCAGGTTTATCCCCGTGGTGAGGCATCTCATATCCATTCCTGCAGGCACGGGCAGGATGCCCCTGGTCCCTTTTGTCGTTGCAACCACGATCGGCGCCACCCTGTGGAATTCGTTCCTCCTGTTCTGCGGCATGGTCTTGCGGGAACACTGGAAGCTCGTGCAGGCGTATTCCCACCAGGTCGACATAGCCGTGGTTTTGGTTCTCATCGTCGGCATCGCATGGTTTGTGAAGGTGAGGCTCAATCGAGGGAAAGTGGCGGTTGCGCAAGGTCCCAACCAGTGACATGTTTTGATACTCACGGGTCAAATGAACAGGAGTCTGGCCGAGACGTGGGGGCGTGTCGTCCGTTTTCAAGAAGATCATGCCATGCTTCTGAGAGCTCAAAATGATGAGGTACAGCGAACGCATACAAGGATTGGTGGCGTCACATCGCCATTCCGACGAAGATCACAACATCATTGCCACCAAGATCACATCGTCATTCTGGAAAGACTGACGTTGTAGCGAAACTGACGTTCTTGCGGGTCGTTCTTGGGGGACATTCTTGCGGGTGTATTCCGCCTTTGAGGGACAACTGGCCGGGTGGGTGTTTGGCGGGAGAACTCAGAAAGAAGGGGTGCGGAGCACCGCACCCCCGATTCTTACAGGACAATCATCAAGTCCGGTCTAGTCTCTTTCGGACAATTCTACGAGCACACCGTAGGTGGACTTGGGGTGCAGGAAGGCTATCTTTGCACCGCCCGCGCCCATGCGGGGCTTTTCGTCGATCAGTTTGACACCCTTGGCCTTCAGTTCTTCGAGGGCCGCTTCCAGGTTGTCGACGCGGAAGGCGATGTGCTGGACGCCTTCGCCTCTTTTCTCGAGGTACTTGGCAATGGGGCCGTCGGGGGAGGTGGATTCGAGCAGTTCAACTTCCGTGTCTCCCACGGGGAAGAAAGCCGTGGTCACCTTCTGTTCCGCCACGGTTTCGCTTCCGGCGTATTCGAGGCCGAGCAGGTCCTTATAGAGTTTCATGCATTCCTGAATGCTGTTCACTGCTATCCCGATGTGGTCTACCTTAAGTACCTTCATGATGCCTCCTTCTGTTCCTTGGGGATGGATAACCAGTTGTTGACGATCTCCCGCATGACGCTGTAGGGATCACGCCTGTGATCCAGAATCTGTTGAACATACCGGTCCAGCTGTCCGCTGGATTCGAGTTGTTCGCGAACCAGGCGGAACAGTTCGTTATGTATCATCCTGAGGGTTTCCTGAGAAGTCCGTATTCGGCGCTTTTCGGTAAGCTTCCCGCTTTCTTCGAGGTATTGTCGATGCCTCTGGATGGCTTCCCAAAGCCCGTCGATGCCTTCGTCGTCCACTGCGACCGTCTTGGTGACCATGGGTGTCCAGTCGCGTTGCTGCTTGATGTGCGTATCCTGCTCCACCCGGTAGGTCACTTCGGCCCAGAGTTGATCGGCACCGGGACGATCTGCCTTGTTGATGACGAAAACATCGGCGATTTCCATGACGCCGGCCTTCATGCTCTGAATGCCGTCGCCGAGGCCGGGGACGAGAACCAGGCACGTGGTGTCGGCGATCCCGATGATATCCACTTCATCCTGCCCGACGCCCACCGTCTCGATGATAACGATATCCTTGCCGAATGCATCGAATACCTTCACTACGTCCGACGTCGCCTTGGCCATCCCTCCCAGAAAGCCTCGAGTCGCCATGCTCCGGATATAGACTTCCGGGTCTTCGTTGAGTTCGCTCATGCGGACACGGTCGCCCAGTATGGCTCCCCCTGTAAAAGGACTCGATGGATCCACTGCAATGATCCCCACGGTATGTCCCTGTTTTCGAATGGCACGCACCAGTTTGTCGGTGAGAGTGCTCTTTCCGGCACCTGGGGAACCGGTGATGCCTATGATGTAAGCCTTCCCCGTGTGGGGGTAAAGCTTTTCCATGCATTTGTAGGCCCTGCGGTCTTCGTCTTCAAGCCAGGTGATCAGGCGTGCTACCGATCGAGGAGAACCTTCCAGGATTTGTTTTGCGTGATCCGTTGCCATTACAATCTTCTTCCTTATCACCGCTCAACAGCGACCTTTCATTGCCGGTTGTGGAAGCCCTGAAGGACTGTGTATGTGAAAGATGTTCGGCTGCAACACAAGGGAGGTTCAACATGGCGCGTTCCCTCACCCGGGCCTTCTGTTATGATAATGAGCCGAAGAAGCGGTGTGCAAAAAGAATGAGGTCCGTTGGTTAATTTCCGACTTTGCTCTATTATCGGCGCGATTCTCGTGCCTATCGAGTTTGGTGTTGCCTGTGCCGGATTGGAAATGATGCCCGATGTTCCGCGATCCCCCCACCCGCCGTGAGAAACTCCGGGTATCGCAATGTTCCTATATATAATTTCCCGGCGAAGCTTCTGCAACCGTTCGAACCTTCGAATGGCCCGAACGGTTGCAGGGCAATGGTCTGCCGGGCGGCAAAAGCCGCTCAACCGGCTTAAAGCTGACTACTTCTTCTTACGAACATTGTCCTCAATGAACTTGACGATTTCGGTCGTGGGAGTTCCAGGTCCGAAAATGCCGTCCATTCCGGATGCCTTCAGGCTGTCATAGTCTTCCTGGGGAATGATGCCGCCGCCGACCAGGAGGACATCGGTGAGGCCTTTTTCCTTCATCAGTTCGGCTACCCTGGGGAAGAAGTAGTTGTGAACACCGGAAAGGCTGCTCAGTCCTACGACGTCTGCATCTTCCTGCAGCGCTGTTGCGACGATCATTTCGGGGGTCTGACGCAAGCCAGTGTAAACAACCTCCATACCTGCTTCGGCAAATATCCTTGCCAAAAGCTTTGCTCCGCGGTCATGTCCGTCTAGACCGGGTTTAGCCACGATGATTTTTATCTTCTTAGACATGAAATCCTCCTCCGCTTTATGCACAGTTCAAGAATTCGAAACCCGATCTTTAAACAAATTCTTTCGGTCGATATTCGCCGAAAACATCGCGCCATACATCGCAGATTTCACCGACGGTGGCCTTGGCCTTGACCGCCTCGATAACCGCAGGCATGACATTCTCGTCCGTCTGGGAGACCTTCTTGAGATTGTCAAGGGCGGCCTTCCACTTGGCCTGATCCCTTTCGGCCCTGAGTTTCTTCAGCTTGGCCGCTTCGATTTCTCCCACCGACATATCCACCTTCAAAAGACCTTCGGGAGGCGGTTCTTCCATGGTGTACTTGTTGATGCCGACGTAAACCCTTTCACCGCTTTCGATTTCCTTCTGGAACCGGTAGGAACTGTTCTGGATTTCCTTCTGGATGTAGCCCTGTTCAATGGCCGTCAGAGTTCCACCCATGGCGTCGATCTTCTTGATGTACTCGTCGATTTCCGCCTCTATCTTGTCTGTCATGGCTTCCACGTAGTAGCAGCCGGCCAGCGGATCGATGGTATCCGTCGCACCGCTTTCCTCGGCAACGATCTGCTGTGTGCGGAGGGCAACCGTAACGGCCTGCTGTGTGGGCAGACAGAGGGCTTCATCGTAGGAGTTGGTATGCAGCGACTGGGCTCCGCCGAGTGCGGTTGCGTAGGTCTGCAGAGCCACGCGGACGATATTGTTCAGGGGCTGCTGTGCCGTCAGGGTCACGCCGCCGGTCTGCACGTGGTAACGCAGCATCATGGACCGCGGATCCTTGGCTCCAAATCTCTCCTTCATGACCTTGGCCCAGTACCTGCGACCGGCGCGGAATTTCGCGACTTCTTCGAGAACGTTGGTGAATGCGTTGAAGAAGAAGCTGAGGCGGGGACCGAAGGAATCCACCGGCATTCCACGATCGACGCACGCCTGAGCGTAAGCGATGCCGTCGGCAATGGTAAAAGCCATTTCCTGGGCGGCGGTGGCGCCGGATTCACGAATGTGATAGCCGCTGATGCTGATGGTGTTCCAGCGGGGCACGTTCTTCTGGCAGAATTCAATGAGGTCGACGGTGAGCCGCATGGTGGGCTTGGGTGGATACACGTACTGGCCGCGACAGATGATCTCCTTCAAAACATCGTTCTGCACAGTGCCGCCTACCTTGTCCCAGGGAACCCCCTGCTCCTCGGCAATGGACAAATACATGGCCAGAAGAACAGTAGCTGCGGCGTTGATCGTCATGGACGTGGTGACCTTGTCGAGGGGAATGCCGTCGAAGAGGACCTTCAAGTCCTCGATGGAGTCAATGGCGACTCCGACTTTTCCCACCTCACCCATGGAAAGGGGATGGTCGCTGTCATAGCCCGCCTGGGTCGGAAGATGAAAGGCCACACTCAGACCCGTCTGGCCCTGCTGCAACAGGTAGCGGTATCTGGCGTTGGTGTCCTTGGCACTTCCGAAGCCGGCATACTGGCGCATCGTCCAGTAGCGACCACGGTACATTGTCGGCTGCACGCCGCGCGTGTAAGGAAATTCACCCGGAAATCCCAGGTCCCTGTCATAATCCATGCCCTGGATATCCAAAGGAGTGTAAAGCCGCTCCACCGGAGTTCCGGAAATGGTCGTGAATTCCTTCCTGCGCTCGGGTGACTTGGCGATTGTCTTGGCAACACTCCCCTGTTCCCATTTTTCCTTGCCGGCCTTGATCTTCCCTAGTAACTTTTCGTCAAACATGCTTTCCCTCCTCAACACGATTTCCACTCGATGCTGCCCGCTGATCAACCAATACGGACTCTGTTAAAAAAAGCACGAACCGCACAGTTCGAGCGCTATTCAGCCCTTCCTCCCCCCGCATCAATACCGGCGGAGAAGTAAAGAGCCAGAGCTGGGTAGATTGGATGGAGCCTGGGTTAAGAGAATCAACAGTGTGCCTTGCCTCGGTAAACGTCAGCCGCAGTTGCACAACGTCAAAAAAGGTTTCCCAGCAATCTATAGCAGCAAGGGCTGCAAGAATCAACAGCATTTCACCGGCGGCTAGTGAAAATAAGTAAATAGTCTACACCTTCTGCAGGCAATGAGGTAAAAGGAGAGTATTCTCCACACCAAACGAAGACGGGGAGGGACACGGAAATGAGCATGAAACTGGCGGAGCTGGTGGAAAAGATCAAGCAGGAGACGGATGTTGCAAAAGTGGGAATGATAGCGTGCCACAATGGAGTCGTCCGAGGGACCACCCGGGACGGTATTCAGGCGGAATATCTTGAAATCTCAGTGGATGCCTCCGCGATGCACAAGGTGCTCGAAGATATGCGCCGGGAACCCGGCATAGCTGCCGTTGAAGCGTACATCCACACCGGACGGCGCAACATCGGCGACGATGTGATGCTCGTCGCCGTTGCAGGAGACATCCGTGAAAATGTTTTCCCCGTACTGGAAAGGACCGTCAATCGCCTGAAGAGCGAGGCTGTGCATAAGATGGAAAAAACCGTCGTTGAAGCCTGAAGGCAACCGGGGAAGGGGGCTTTTTAAACAGGGGCGCAGCGCGTTGTGCGAGCGTGGCTGCGGAAAGAATAGAACTTGACACATTGTGAAATTTTGTGCTACCTGACAGGCAGTTCATGCAAATGGGTGAGTTGTTACTGGATTGGCCGCGTGACCAGCTGGAGGTTCAGGAGATGGGATTTCCCTTTGGCAAGACTGTTGAGAGCCCCTGTCGCGAGTGTGAAAATATTCATCTCAACAAGGAAGAGTGCGGAAGGAATTGTGAAAAACTGAAGGCTTTTCAGGATGCGATACTGCGCCATGATGAGAGGAATATCAAGGCCTTCCGCCTGAAGAATGCAGCGCTCAGGACCTGATGGGGTGGATTGCAGGAGGGGCCGGAGCCCTTGAACAAAGGGGGGTGGCCGGGGAAGGCCGTGAAGGCTTTTTTATTGGAGTACAGAAAAGGCGGCGATGAGCCGCCTTTTCTTATGATCAGGATCTCCATGAAGGTGAGGGGCCGGTCGACCCGGCTGCCCTCGGCCTCCTGGTTTGTGAAGGTTACTTGAGAAGGTCCTTGACGCCGGCCTGCTCTTCCAGCAGTTCCTTCAGGGTGAAATCCATCTTCTCACGGGAGAAGGCGTCGATTTCCAGGCCCTTGACTATCTCGTATTTCCCCGGTGTACAGACGACAGGGAAACCGTACATGACTTCTTCGGGGATCCCGTAGGAACCGTCCGACGGAATGCCCATGGTCACCCACTTGCCGTTGGTGCCCAACGCCCAGTCGCGCATGTGGTCAATGGCCGCATTGGCGGCGGAAGCGGCGGAAGAAAGGCCCCGCGCTTCAATGATGGCTGCGCCGCGCTTGCCCACCTTGGGGATGTATTCATTGCGGTACCAGTTTTCGTCTACCAGCTCCACCGCGGACTGGCCAGCCACAGTGGTGAAACGGATGTCGGGATACATGGTCGGCGAGTGATTGCCCCACACAACCATCTTCTCGACGGAGTCCACCGGCTTGCCGGTCTTGGTGGCGAGCTGGGACATGGCCCGGTTGTGGTCAAGACGCATCATCGACGTGAAATTGCCCTTGGGAAGATCGGGTGCCGATTTCATGGCGATGTACGAATTGGTGTTGGCTGGGTTTCCGACAACGATGACCCGGATATCGCGCGAGGCGACTTCGTTCATCGCCCGGCCCTGCTCGGTGAAGATCTTGGCGTTCTCCAGCAGCAGATCCTTGCGCTCCATGCCGGGGCCGCGCGGTCTCGCGCCGACCAGCAGGGCGTAGTCCGCATCCTTGAAGGCTACCTTCGGGTCGCCTGTGCCCACCATGCCCGCCAGCAGCGGAAATGCGCAGTCTTCCAGTTCCATCATGACGCCCTTGAGCGCCTGTTGCGGCTTTTCTATCGGCAATTCCAGCATCTGCAGAATGACGGGCTGGTCCTTGCCCAGCATTTCGCCGCTGGCGATGCGAAACAGCAGGGCGTAGCCGATCTGCCCGGCGGCGCCGGTAACTGCAACACGAACGGGGGTTTTGGCCATTGTCGTACTCCTCTCGCGCTTGAGCTTTTAATATTCCACACTAACCGATGACCGCCAGAACATCGCCTTTCTGCACGCTCTGGCCGTCCTTGCAGCAAATCTGCTTGATGGTTCCACCCACGGGAGCCGGAATCGAGTTTTCCATTTTCATGGCTTCGAGGATCATCACGACATCGCCTGCGTTCACGGTGTCGCCTTCCTTCACTTCATACCGGATGACCATACCCGGCATGGGGGCTTCCAGCTTTGTTCCGCCTGCAACGGGAGCCGCTGCTGCAGCCGGAGCCGCCGCGGGGGCCGGAGCTGCAGCTGGCTTGGGAGCTGCCGCGGGGGCCGGGGCCGCTGCGGGTCTGGGAGCCGGAGCGATGGAGGTGATCACGGGAGCTTCACCCACTGCTTCGACCTCGACCTCGAAATAGTCGCCGTCCACAAACACGTTGAATGTGCGGATACCGGGACCTTTTTCGGGAGCCGCTTTCTGGGGCTTTTCGACAAGCAGGCCCGCCTTGGCTTTCCTGACGAGTTCCGCTTCCCTGGCGCAGTCTTCGAGCGTCTTGGGCTTCACCTCATCGGGAATGGGCTCGAGACCGTACTTCCACTTCAGGAACCGCTTGCCGGTCATGGGGTAGATGGCGTAGATGAGAACATCGTCGATATCCTTGGCAAGTCCTTCGACGTCCTTCTTGTTCTTTTCCATTTCCGGCTCGATCACGTCGGCGGGACGGCAGGTGATGGGAGTTTCCCCTCTGGGGTAGCCCTTGAGAGCCTTCTTCTGGATTTCCGGATCGACGGGAACAGGAGTATCGCCGTACAGACCATAGAACAGGTCTTTGCTCTGAGCGGAGATCATCTTGTAGCGTTCTTCGGGGGTGTCGAACAGAACGTTGTTCACCGCCTGGATTCCCACGATCTGGCTGGTGGGGGTTACCAGAGGAACCTGGCCCATCTCGCGGCGGACCTGCGGCAGAGCTCTGAACACGTCGTCGAGTCTGTCGGAGGCGCCCATTTCACGCAGCTGGTTGATCAGGTTGGACAGCATGCCGCCCGGTGTCTGGTGCAGCAGCACGTTGATGTCGATGATGGACATACGGTCATCGAGGAGATGACGGTACTTGGGCGACACCTTTTCCATGTGGTTACTGCACTTGGCAAGGAGTTTCAGATCGAAGCCGGTGTCGCGGTTGGTGCCGCGCAGAGCAACGACCAGGGGCTCGATTGCCGGGTGCGAACTGCGGAAGGCCCAGGGAGACAGGCAGGTGTCGATGATGTCGACTCCGGCTTCAACGGCCTTGAGGAGCGACAGGTCAGCCATCCCCGAGGTGAAATGGCTGTGGAGATGGATGGGGACCTTGATGTTTTCTTTGAGTGCCTTTACCAGGTAGTAGGCGTCGTAAGGAGCGATGAGGCCGGCCATGTCCTTGATGCAGACGGTGTCCGCGCCCATGTCGACCAGTTGCTTCGCCTTCTTGACATAGTAATCGAGATTGTAAACCGGACCGCCCATGCGGGGTTCGGTCAGGGAGTAGCAGATGGTGCCCTGAAAGTGTTTGTTGTGCTTCTTGATGATGGGAATGACAGCTTCGAAGTTACGGAAGTCATTGAGCGCATCAAAGGTCCGGAAGACATCGATACCGTTGATGCAGGCTCGATCGACGAAGGCCTGTGCGGTGTCGTCCGCGTAGTTGCGGTACCCGACCAGGTTCTGCCCTCGAAGCAGCATCGAGAACGGGGTGTTCTTGATATATTTCTTCAGTGTCCGGATTCTCTCCCAGGGATCTTCGTTGAGGAACCGGTGCATGGTATCGAAGGTGGCTCCACCCCAGACTTCCATCGCCCAGAAGCCCACCTTGTCCATATCTTCAGCGATATCGAGAAAGTCTTCGGTCCTTCCGCGAGTCGCGAAGAGTGACTGGTGCCCATCACGGAAGGTCAAATCCTCTATCTTGATGGGATTGGTCACCTCGACCGGGGTATCGTCTATCAGCCCAGCAATCAATGACGTGCCGTGTTGCCTGCTATCCATCCTAAGCCTCCTTTTTCCATTCGAGAGATTGTACTCACTTCGCCTCAGCGCACCTCAGCATCAGACTTCAACACCTGCCCTTTATCCTTAAGGAGGGTAATGAGTTCATTTCTTCTGTTTCTCCCCAGGATATCCACACTTGAACTTGGTCAACTTGATTTCCCTAAAGCGTTCAACACACAGCAATCCGATGGGTAGAGTTCGGATGCCCGTCAACGCACCAAACGCATCTGCCACATCCATCTGGCGTCCATAGCCGCAGCCCTGCCTGCCATTGCGAAGGGACTATACGGCTGGCGCGGCCCTTCCGCAAGCCTTTTCTGCTGAAGCGCCAGGAAGGCCTCTTCTTCAGCTCTGAGATAATAGCCCACTGCTGAAGCAATAGCAGCTACCACATTCTTCTTCAATTCCATCAGCTCCCTCCTTGTCAATTGCCACTGTTTCCGCCCATCACACGCGTTGAATAGTCCCGGTCGGTCGCTTATGGAGTTCATGGCTTACAAGTTTAAGCTCGATGATATCCATGCGCGTTATATTCACCTCTCTGGCAGAGGGCTCACCTTCATCCGGTACCGTTGTGTGAAAACCTTCACGTCAAAAACAACCGGCGACCGCCCGTCAAGTCAAGAAACACGCAGCCTGCCGAGCCGGCCTGTCGTGGTTGAAGTCACCCCGGAAGCGACTTCCCATCAAGACTCGACTTACGCCGCGGCACGGCGGGGTTTCTTCTTAAGGTTGCTGATACGCCGCCGGAAAGCATCGGCCAGCCTGTTGTCGCCGCTTTCCTTCGCCTGGTTTCGCTTCTCCCTGAGCTCCCGGATCTTGAGTTTGAGGCTCCTGACGTCCACGGCGGTCTTCTTCGTTTTGTCCTCGACGATTCCCTTCACTTCCTTGATTGCCGCAATGAGCTCGTTCTTGTTCATCGCGTGAACTCCGACTATACCTTCAAGAGTCAGAGCGAGTTCGCGAAGCTCTTTGGCCGTCATTTTATCAAGAGGCTTTTCCTTGGCTACCTTTTCCTTCTTCTTACCCACCTTGCTGCTCCTTTTCCTTGTGCTTTTCCGCCAGTTCCGCAAACGCGGCAAAGGGTTTAAATAAATCGATGGGAATGGGAAAGAGCGTCGTGGAATTGTTTTCGGCTGCAATCTCACGGAGTGTCTGCAGGTAGCGCAGTTGAAGCGCGACGGGGTATTCCTGGATGATCTGGGCAGCATCCGCCAGGCGTGAAGCCGCCTGGTACTCACCCTCGGCGCCGATCACCTTCGCCCGTCTCTCCCTTTCCGCCTCGGCCTGCTTGGCCATCGCCCTCTGCATTTCCTGCGGCAGGTCGATGTGCTTGAGTTCCACCACGGTGACCTTGATTCCCCAGGGATCGGTATGCCTGTCCAGGATTTCCTGGATATGCGTGTTGATTTTCTCCCTTTCGGAAAGGAGGTCGTCCAGTTCAGCCTGGCCGCAGACGCTCCTCAACGTGGTCTGCGCGAGCTGACTCGTAGCGTACAGGAAATTCTCGACGGATATGATGGCCTTAACGGGATCAACCACCCGGAAGTAGATAACGGCGTTGACTTTGACGGACACGTTGTCCCGGGTGATGACGTCCTGAGTGGGAACATCGGCTGCAATCAGCCGAAGACTGACCTTCTGCATGCGGTCGATAACGGGAATGAGGAGGATGAGCCCCGGCCCCTTTGCCCGCAGGACCCTGCCAAGCCGGAAAATCACGCCTCTTTCATATTCGTTCAACACCCGGATGGCATTGGCCAAAAAGAGAACTACCAGGATTACAACGATAAACAGACCGTAGGGCATTTCCCCCTCCTTCGTCCCCCTGACTTTTGCAGAGCCTGCTAGATACAATTTTCACTATCTAGCACTGATTTTCTTGACTTTCAACTTTAAATTATGCATCCCGATCACCTCGACCTTTTCACCCTTCGAAATATGTTCATCCGCTTCGGCGTTCCACAGCTCTCCATGGACAAACACCTTCCCCTCGGGAGCAAGATCCCGGGTGACCTCGCCGATCATCCCCTCGAGTGCTTCGGCTCCCACCTGGGGCCTGCGCACCTGGGCCCTGAAGGCAAGGCCGGCCACAGCGATAAAGAAGCCGGAAATGACGGCGACCGTCGGTATGAAGACGGACATGGAAAGGGGAGTGGTCCGATCGGGGAACCGGAAAAGCATCAGGGATCCGAGAATCAATGCCAGCACGCCGGCGAGGCTCAACATCCCGTAGGAAGTTACCTTGATTTCAAGAATGAAGAAAATGACGGCAAGAAGAATAATGAGAAACCCGGCGTAGTTAACGGGCAGGGTCTGCATGGCGTAGAGGGCGAGGATCAGGGAGATCCCGCCTATCACTCCGGGAAAAATCGCACCGGGCTGAGAGAGTTCAAAATACAGCCCGGCAAGGCCGATCATGAGCAGGATATAAGCCAGGTTCGGGTTGCTGATGCTCCGCAGAATCCTGTGCTGAAACCCGGGCGAAATGGTCCGCTGTTCGATGCCGGCGAGCCTGAGCACCCTGGTGGTGCCTTTCCATCTCAGTTCCCACCCGTCCAGGCTGGAGATGAGTGCGGGCAGGTCATCGGCCACCAGGTCGATCACGTTCTCGCGGAACGCCTCCTCGGCCGTAACGGAAACACTGCGCCTGACGCTCTCCTCGAGCCATTCAGCGTTGCGGCCGCGCTGCGCAGCGATGCTCCGCATAAAAGCGGTCAGATCGCTCAAGACCTTCTCTTCCATGGTCGAAGGGACGTCTTCACCGCCTCCGGCCACGGGATGAGCGGCGCCGATGTTGCTGCCGGGAGCCATGGCGGCGATGTCCGCTGCGGCGGTGATAAAGACGCCCGCGGAAGCTGCCTGTGCTCCACTGGGATACACGTAGACGATGATGGGCACGCGCGAGTTCAGAATCGCCTGGACGATGCCGCGCATGGAGGTGACAAGACCGCCCGGAGTATCCAGCAGAACGATCAGACACTCGGCCCCGTCATCTTCCGACCGGCTGATGGCGTATTTCAGGAAGTCCTCCGTTCCGGGATTGATGGAGTCCTGCACCTGGACGATATTCAGGAAGGGGGCATCCGACGACGCGGAACCGGCAAAGGCCGAAAAAGCGGCGGCCAGGATGACGAGGAACAAACTGCAGCTTCGTGGAACCGGCTTTTTCATCAAAAAACCTCATCGGCTTCGTTAAGAATTCTGTGAATCCGTACAAGATCCTGCCAGGCGGCGCTCTTCTGAGCGGGATTCCTCAGGAGGTACGCGGGATGGAAGGTGCATACGAGAGGAATTCCCCTCCAGAACCGAACACTGTCCCGCAGCCTGGATACGGCGCTTCCCGTGCCCAGAAGTGTCTGTGCGGCACACGCTCCCAGGGCACAGATCACCGCCGGCCGTATCGCCTCGATCTGCATGAACAGATAGGGCGAACAAGCCTGGATTTCATGGGAATCAGGCACGCGGTTCCCCGGAGGTCTGCACTTGACCGCATTGCAGATGTAGACATCCTCGCGGCGCATGCCCAGTGCTCGAATCATCCTGTCCAGGAGCCTGCCGGCTTTCCCGACAAAAGGCCGCCCGGTCCGATCCTCCTCGAATCCGGGACCTTCGCCGACAAACACCAACCGCGCGGCAGGGGAACCTTCACCGAAAACAATGTGCGAACGCTGGCCGTGCAGGCGGCATCGCCTGCAATCTCCCATCTGCAGCCTCGTGAGTCGAAGGGCATCCTCTGCTTTTTCGACCGACGACCCGGGCACCGGCTCCGCCTGCGCTGCGGCCTGCTCCGTCCGTGTCCCGCGGGGCAGGGCGGCAAGACCTGCGGATTGCAGACCCCGGAGTATCCGTCGAAGCCGGGACAGGGTATCGGCCAGTTCTGCTCCGGGACCGTCAGGGGCGTTCATGTTCCGCTCTTTTCCTTATGAACCGCTCGATCCGATCCAGCACGAATTCGGCAACCGCTTCCTTCGTAAGGCAGGGCAGTTCCGTGATACGGCCCTTTCGGTCTATGATTTTGACCTGGTTGGTGTCGCAGCCGAATCCTGAACCGGCTTGAGTCAGGTTATTGGCGACGATGAAATCGAGGTTCTTGTACTCGAGTGTTTCTTTTGCGTTGTCCACAAGGTTCTCCGTTTCGGCGGCAAAGCCGGCGAGAACGGGATAGGGGGAGTCGCCC
>JABUEY010000080.1 GCA_013314815.1 Syntrophobacteraceae bacterium | reverse complement strand
ATGATCGGGCTCCGGGATCCGTTCCACGCTGCATGTGAAGTGTTGCCGAAAGATTTCGGGAGACTTTCCTATTCAGGGTGGGATCTCATGCTGTTTCAGAAGAAGTCAGTCCGTTGCGTGGTTCTTCTTTTTGTCTGGGTGTTGATCTATCTCGGGAACATTTCGACACCGGCGTTCTTTGACGATGCCGATTCGGTGCATGCCGAAGCGGTCCGGGAGATGGTGGAAAGCGGCGACTGGGTGACGCTGAAGATCAACAATGGAATACGGTACCTGGAAAAGGCGCCGTTGATGTACTGGCTTTCGGCCCTTACCGTGAAGATGTTCGGACTTTCCCAATGGGCCATCAGGCTTCCGGTGGCTCTCTTCGCGCTCTTTCTTACCCTTCTCGTCTTCAGCTTCGGGAACCGGTTCCTTGGAGAAAAGGCCGGTTTTTACTCCGCCCTCGTCTTCGTTGCCTGCCTCGGGCCCTATGCTTTTACCCGGATGTATCTTCCGGATGTCATCCTTTCGTTCTTCCTGGCGCTGTGCTTCTACCTCTACCTTCAGATCCTGTACGAACCGGATTCGGGAAGGCGCATCGGTCCCCTGGATGTGCGATGCATGCTGTTCTACGTCTCGGCCGCCCTTGCAGTACTGACGAAAGGCCTGGTGGGAATCGTTTTCGCCGGGGCCGTGATCTGTACACACATCCTGCTGACGGGCCAGTGGAAGGTAATCAGGCGCTTGCAGATTCTGCCCGGCATCCTGGTATTTCTGCTGGTTGCAGCTCCCTGGCATCTCGCGGCCGGATTTTCCAACAAGGGCTTCTTCTGGTTCTATTTCGTCAACGAACATTTTCTGCGCTACCTGGGCCTGCGCCATCCAAAAGACTACGACACGGTTCCACGGCTTCTTTTCTGGGCGCTTCACCTGGTCTGGGTGTTTCCCTGGACGGGTTTTGCGTGGGGAATTTCAAGAATCTTTCCAAGGAGCCTGAAACCGGAGTCGAAAGCGGATCAGACGAACCTTTTTCTCGTCTGCTGGATACTGGTTATCCTGGTCTTCTTTTCCTTTTCGACGACTCAGGAGTATTACACTTTTCCCACTCTCGCGGCCTTTGCCCTGCTGCTTGGCCAGGTGGTGGCACGGATGGACTCGCCGGAAGGGGCACTCGACCAGCGCAGAGCTGCCATCGGATCCGGGGTGATTGCGGGGATCGGATGCCTGGCAGGAGCGGGCCTCTTCGCCCTGGCCTGGCTGGGTTCTCATTCGGTGGATGCGGCAGACCTCAGTGGAACGCTCACCTTCAACCCCGACCAGTACGCCCTGGCATACGGACATCTGCATGATCTCACTCCAGAAACCTTCGCTTACCTCTCGGACCTCGTCTACAAGACCGCTCTCCTTTTCTTTCTCGGGCCGCTGCTGGCATTTGGGGCCGGCCTGTGGAAGAGGTGGAACCTGTCGGCCATGATCCTCGCGCTGACGATGGTCGGACTGGCACACAGCTACAACGCGGGCATGGTGGCTTTCGAACCCGTCCTGTCGTCCAAGGGCCTGGCGAAGGTGATCGAATACCACTACAAGCCGGGAGACCGAGTGGTGATCAACGGTATCTACGAAAAGGGATCCACCATCAACTTTTATACCGGCATTCAGGTATCCCTCCTCAATGGACACCATGGCAATCTGTGGTATGGTTCCTTTTTCCCGGATGCTCCTGACATATTCCTCGACAACGCTTCCTTTGTGCGTATGTGGAATTCGAGACCGCGCATCTTTCTGTTCAGCGAGGAGGCGCCTTTGAAGCGGTTTCTATCGGAAAACCCCGGCTTCCGCTACACGGAACTTGCTGCCGAGGGAGGCAAGAAGGTCTTGATCAACTGGTGAAAGGATGAGGACTACCTGCGCAGGACTCGCTTTACCGTATAGATCTTCTTGTCCTGCGACTCGAAGTAGATCCTGACCAGGATCTCCCCGATCAGGCCGATGGCCAGAAACTGCAGCGCCGCGAGCATCAGGACGGATGCGAGCAATGCCAGCGGGCCGTGCTGCTGGAATATGTCGATCCGCACAAAAAACTTCCTGTAAACCAGAAACAACCCGATCAGGCCGGACAGGCTCGAGCAGGCGAGAAACACCTTGCCGAAAAAGTGCAGCGGACGTGTGATGTAGCGCAGCAGGAATGCCACGGTAACAATGTCGAACATCACCCGAAAGGTTCTCGAGATCCCGTAATGGGATTTCCCCTGGTTGCGGCCCATGTCCTTGATGGGAATCTCGACGATCCGAGCGCCGTTTCGAGCGATCAGTGCGGGGACGAAGCGGTGAAGATCCCCGTACAGGTGAAGGTCTTCGAGTATCTCGCGGCGGTAGGCCTTGAACGTGGTTCCGAAGTCATGGACCTTCACTCCCGATACGCGGGCTATCAGCCAGTTGGCGATACGCGACGGGATGGTGCGCGTGAGGAAGGCGTCCGATCTTGCTGTGCGCCAGCCTGAGACCAGATCGTAGCCTTCGTTGATCTTGTCGAGAAAATGGGGAATCTCCTCGGGAGCGTGCTGGAGGTCGCCGTCCATGGCCACGACAACTTCACCCGATGCATGGTGAAAACCGGCCATGAGGGCGGGAGTCTGGCCGTAGTTGCGGCGGAGGTGCACAACGACCACCCTTCGGTCATCGGAATGGAGGCGGTCCAGAATATCAGAAGTGCCGTCCGTGCTCCCGTCGTTTACCAGGACCAGTTCCCACGTTTCATCCACCCGGTCCATGGTTGCCTTCACCCGGTCGTAAAGCTCCTGCAGGGTTTCGGCCTCGTTATGCAGGGGTATGACCACGGATATCCGGGGTGGTCCGGCAGGAGCGTCACAGGAGCTGTCTGCAGACGAAAGAAGGGAAGTTGTTTTCACTCGAATCGCTCTCCGTACTTTGTCAACAGGATGTTTTCCCCGGCCAGAAGTTCGCCCCACAGGGGAGACAGCAGAAGGTCTCTTTCCCTCTCCCGTGCCCCGTAAAGCCGGGAACGCTTTTCGGCCGCCGTGCCGTCCTGGTCGCCAGGGTGCAGCATCCATTCGGTGATTCCGGGAGGAATGCCGGGCAAAAGGCGGACCATAACGCTCTCGTTCCAGAGTCCGGTGAGGGAGACTCCGTAGAAATGATCCGGTGTTCTCAGCCCTGCCTTCCGGATTTTTTCCACGAAACGAGGTTGAAAAACGCGGACAAGTCTTGCCCTGGCATGCTGCAGCAGACAGACGCCTTTGTGACCGGGTTCCAGGTGGCGGATGACCGGAATGATCGAAGTCCGGTCAAAGGGATTTCTGATCCAGGGGATCGAATACTGCAAAGCGACCTCGACCATCGCGTCCAGCACACTCGGGATAACATGCACGTGTTTATGGCTGTCGAGATGAGTCGGGGTGATACCGGAATCGAGGACCCTGGCAACCTGCCGCTCGACTTCCGTGCGAAGCACCCGGAAGGAGATCCTGCCGGAGCAGACCTGATCGAGCAGAGTGGAAGGGCCGGAAGGCAGGAAACCGCGAGAATCGACCAGCCCGGGGATCTCCTTCGGCGGTGAAAGGGGTTGCAATTCGGTCAGGGTAATATGAATGCCGACTCCGGGCAGGGAACCGCCCCTGAACATCGAGACGGCCTCTTCGAATGCAGGTCCGTTCGCCATGAGGGTCGTACTGTGCAAGACGCCGTCATCGGCACACTTTCTTACGGCGCGGTTTATCCCCGTCGTATAGCCCAGATCGTCTGCATTGATGATCAATATCCGCTTCATCCGCATCTGCCAGGGTACAGGATTCATCCACCGGGGCGGCAGCACCGCCCGACCTCGAATTGACCTCGTGGAGTCCGTTGCTTCTCGAAGGTGCTCAAAGAAGTATCTTATCGATCAAGTGCTTTCATACCTGATTCCACGTGGCTGGGAAAGAGGCTTTTGGAGGATCGACAAGACAAGCTCCTCGCAGGCTTGCCTTCCACCCTTTTTGCGGGAATGACGATGTGATGCAGGAATGAGGTTGTGAACTTCGCGAAAGTGACGTTGTGATGCCATCGATCCTTTGCGTGGAAAAGCACCGGATGTGTGAAAAGCACCGATGGTACTCGTTTGCCGGATGAACCAAAGAAAAAATGTTGAACAGAAGCCGGATTTGAATGAATGTTCGAACCGGCCTTATGAGGATTGCACAGGAGTTCGACAGGAGAAGAAGCCTTTATCACTTTTCAACCTGTTGAGGTTCCTGTATGTTATGCATCGTTTGTTCAGGTACATAAGAATGAAGGAAGGAGATTGTCATGATCATTTGCTCCCGGTTGATCAAAGCGGCCTGGATTATTGTGCCTGCTTTTGCCGTGTCGATGCTCATGGCACACGCGGCCAGGGCTTCCGAGCCTGTTGTGCTCGGACTGGAGCAGCTTATTCAGATGGCTTTGGACACCAGTCCGGAAATCAAGGAAGCAGAGCAGGACGTCAAGGCGGCTCAGAGCGATCTTGCACAGGCAAAAGGCGGCCGATGGGCTCAGCTCGAACTTGTGGCCACCATGGGGCCTGCTCAGAACGCCTCGGAACCCATTGTCGCCGTGGACCCAGTCACCTTCAAAGGAAAGCTCGAGGATCGAGACAAGAATGAACTGGGTTTTTTCGGGCGCCTGGACCTGGCCATCGTGCAGCCTCTCTACACCTTCGGCAAGATCTCGAACCGCATCGACGCCGCCATGTCGGGAGTTGAGGCTCAAAAAGCGGCCAGGCTGAAAAAGCAGGGAGAAATCATTCTCAATGTCAAGGAGCTCTATTACGGGTATATTGTCGCCAACCAGGGGGCGGCAGTAGCCAAAGACGCCGACGGGTTCATCCAGGACGCTCGAAAGAGGATCGAGCGGCTGCTCGAAGCCGGAGCCCGGCACGTGTCACCCAGTGATTTATACCGCCTGGGGGCCTATGAAGCGGAGATCGAGAGTTTCAAGTTCAAGGCCGAGTCCGGGGCTAGGCTTGCCTACCTGGCTTTGAAGAAGGCGGTGGGGTTGCCGGACCGGCGGGAGTTCCGGCTGGACACCCAGGTCCTTCCCATGGAGATCAAGGAACTGGCGGACCAGGAGCAGTACATCAGCCAGGCTCTGGACCAGAGGCCTGAATTCGATCAGCTCAAAAGCGCCATCAGCGCCAAAAAATCCCTGGTCCGGGCCGCGAAGGCGGATCTCTACCCTTCCGTTTTTCTGGCGGGCATAGGATCCTTTGCCGGGGCACCCGATCGAGAGGAGCTGGATATCTCTTACTTCCGCGATGAATTCAATCACCTGGAAGGCGGAATCGTGCTGGGATCCGCCTGGCATTTTGATTTCGGAATCAGCCAGGGCAGACTCGAAAAGGCCAGGGCGGAGCACCTCAAAGTCCTGCACACCAAGGAATTTGCCGAACGCAACATTCCACTCGAGGTTGCCAGGCACTACCAGGACTGCCTGGAAGCCCAGGCATCCTTTCAGGCCTATGAAAAGGCCGCGGTAGCATCACGCAGGTGGATTGTCGCGGCGTTCTCGAACTTCGATTTCGGCGTAGGTACGGCAAAGGATATGTTCGATTCCATTGAGAAGTACGGAAAAAACCAGGGCGATTTTCTGCTCTCACTGTATAATTACAATGTTTCTCTGGCTCGATTGAGTTACGCTGTCGGTGAATACCGGTCGAGTCTGCAGTGAAGAATGGTGCCGACAGATGCCCCACCGCCGGATCTTGTCGGGAAGATACTCAAGGGATAATCGTTTGTAATGACTTTCATAGCCGGGATGTTGAATCGCTGGATGGCCTGGGTGCTTCCCAGGCCTCGTTTTGTTCTCGGGGTAGCTTTCCTGACGGCTCTGCTCGCCCTGTACACCGCCGTGACCAGGCTGGAAATCAAGACCGACCAGCTTGAACTCATTTCCGCCGATCACCCCCTCATCGAACTGACCGATCAGCTGGATCCCTTCATTTTCGACGGCAAGAGGACATTCACGCTGGTCATCAAGGCTCCCACACCCGAACAGGGGATATCCTTTGTCAAGCTCCTCGCTCCGCGCATCAAGGAAGACACGGCACACTTCAAGGAAGTCCTCTACAGGGTCGATCCCGACCTCGTGAAAAAATGGGCGCTTCTCTACCTCGACAGGGAAGACCTCCTCCAGGTGGGTGCAAGAATCAGAGAGCATTCAACCCTGGTGAACAGGCTTGCCGAGGATCCGGATCTGCTGACATTCCTGCAGCTGGTCAACCAGGAGATGGCCACAAGGATGGTCGGGGAGCTTTTTACAGGTTTTCTGGGGTCGCGGGACGGAAAGCCGGATTCAGAAGAAGAACCCATGGATCTGGCCTTTCTGATCAAGACCCTGGAGGGTCTGTCGGGCTATCTGCACGGCTCCGTCAAGTATGAATCCCCCTGGTCTTCGTTTTTCAAGAGCGAGGCGTGGGACCTGGAACAGGAGGGATATTTCTGGGAAGGCAACAAGCAGTTTCTCATCATGATCGTCGTTCCCAGGAAGGGAACCGACGGGTTCACCGCCACCCAGAGTTCCCTCGACAGTCTCAGAGAGCACATCAGGGAGGTGCGCGCCCTGTTTCCCGACGTACAGGCGGGAGTAACGGGGCAGGAGGCTCTGAACAACGACGAAATGACCACGGTGCTGGGAGACATGACACGGGCGACCTGGCTGTCGCTGCTGGGAGTTCTTGCGCTCATGTCCCTTTTCTGGAGAAGCGTCAGGCGTCCGCTGGCCGAGACCATCTCCCTCACTGTCGGTCTGTGCTGGACCTTCGGCTGTGCTTCCCTTTTCGTCGGTCACCTGAATATCCTTTCCGTGGTCTTTGCCCCTCTTTTGTGCGGTCTTGGAGTCGATTACGGAATACACTGGTACGCCAGGTTCGAGGAAGAAGAACAGCTTCATCCGTCGTTTGACAATCGCACCCTGGCCCGGCGGGTCATCGAGCGCTCGGGGACCGGTATTTTCCTGGCCGGCCTGAGTGCCGCCTTCTGCTTTCTGCCTTTTCTACTCACGGGTTTCGTGGGCCTGATGGAACTCGGCTTGATTACCGGCCTGGGAATCCTGGTGAACATGGTAGCCGACTTCTCGGTGCTCCCGTGCGCAAGCATCTACCTTGCCGGGCGCAGGAAAGTGAAGGCATCCGCGGGGGCGGACAGGGAGAAAGACATCCTGCGGCTCAATTCCTTTACGGCGGGGGGAGTCCTGGCGGGGGGGATCCTCTTGTGTGCCGTGAGTGCGTGGGGAATCTCGCAGGTCCGCTTCGACCTCAATCCGCTGCGACTGCAGGCCAAGAACGCCGAATCGGTCATATGGGAGAAGATCCTTATCGAGAATTCCGAGCATTCCCTGCTTTCCGCAGCTTCATTTGCACAGTCCGCCGAAGAGGCCTTGTCCAGGTCGGATCGGCTCAAAGCTTTGCCTTCGGTTGCCGAAGTCAGAAACGTTTTCACTCTCCTGCCCGAAAACCAGGAAGCAAAGATTCCCATCCTGCGTGCTCTCGCACCCGAGATCCCCGAGATCAGCCGGGCCGTTCAGGGAACTCGCCCGTCCTATATGGCGGAGCTGAAGGATGTCCTCGAAAGAATACGGTTCAAAATGCAGGAGGACCAGGCGGACCAGTGGGGAGCGGACAGGCCTCTCATCGAGCAGATGGCCAGGGTGAGAGCCCTGGCAGGCGAGATCATCGGGTGCCTCAACGGGTACACCGAGGAACCGGCGCTCCTCTTCGATTACCGGGAACGGTTCAGGGAAGATCTTGTGGATACCTGGTCATTCCTGAAAGAAGGAGCATCGGCCCCTCTCATGGAGATCGAGAATATTCCCGAAATCGTGAGGAATCAATTCTATCGCGATGGGAAATTCCTCCTGCGCATCTTTCCCCGGGAATCCATCTGGGAAGCGCACGCCCTCAGCGAGTTTGTAAGGGACATTCAGAGCGTGGACCCCAACGTGGTGGGAGATCCCGTTTCGCTGTATGTGTTTGCGGAGGCCTATAAGAAGGCCTGTGTGAATGCTTCCATCTATGCGCTGATTTTCATTTTCGGGCTTCTGCTCGTCACGTTCAGGGATACCTGGCTCGCCTTCATGGCCCTCATTCCGCTGGGCGTGGGAAGCCTGTGGACGGTGGGTATCATGGGTCTTGCCGGAATAAACTTCAACCTGGCCAACAGCATATTCATGCCGCTCATTGTGAGTGCGGGCGTCGAGTACGGGATCATCATCCTGCAAAGGTGGAAGGACGGACTGATGCGCCCCGGTCATCTGCCCTTCAGCACGGGCAAGGGGGTCATTCTGGCTGCCTTGACCACTACAGTCGGCTTTGGTACACTCATGATCTCAGAACACCAGGGTATTTTCAGCCTGGGATTTGTGGCGTGGGCGGGAAGCCTTTGCGTAATGACCTCGGCCATTGCCCTGCTTCCTGCCATGCTTGCTTACATGAGGCCGCCGGCGTATATCCCGGTGAAGGAGATTAAGAATGAATCCACGGTTTTGTGCGGTAGTGTCGACTGTTCTCTTGCTGTTGACGGCTGCCGCTCCGTTGAAGGCACAGAAACAAAGTGCCACAGATGAAGTAAAAGTTGTGCTGGACTCGGCCATGGAAATCCAGACGCGCCCCGATCTTCAGGGAGATGCCAAACGCCAGGAGCGTGCACGCCTGATTCGCCGGCTTATTGCCGCGAATTTTCTTTCCGAAGACATGGCCAGGGAATCCATCCGGTACCATTGGGACAAGGTGTCACCCAGGCAGAGAGCCGAGTTCCAGGATTTGTTCATCGGGCTGTTCCAGGATTCCTACACCAGGATGGTCTTGAACTTCCTGCAGAAGGAAACCATCGAGTATCGCGGCGAGTCCGCCGCGGACAAGGGCCGCATGGTGCGAACAGTCATCATGCGGGCAAACGAGCACATACCCGTCGACTACCTGGTGGATCAGAGAGGCGGGCGATGGCTTATCCGTGATGTGATTATTGATGGCGTGAGCATTGTCGACAACTACAACAATACCTTCCACAGGGTCATCCAGACGGAATCTTTCGACGCACTGCTGAACAGGATGCGCGTGCAGCGGAGGGCAGTGGGAGACGTGTCCTGAGCAACCTGAGGGCATCCTTTTACGCTGCTGAACAGGATGCCCGCTGTCTCTTGCCTCCTGCCCTGCCCGGGAAGGCCGCATTCCGCGGCCGCCCGTCATCCTCGCCCGGGCTGCGGCTCCTCTTCCCCCTGGTTGGCATGCCCTGGTGAATGTCCATCTGACAGCTCCGGATTGAAGGATCAAATTCCACCCGAGTGGACACTGGAGTCCCCATGTCTGAATCATTGATTCGACGTATCCTGGTGGTTGACGACGAGGAAGCCTATCTCAGCGTGGTCAAACAGTTGCTGCACAGAATGGGATACAGCTGCGAAACCGCACTCAGTGCCGCCGAGGCATCAGAAAAGATTTCAACGGACGTGTTCGACCTGGTCGTGAGCGACATCCGGATGAAAGGCAGGAACGGCCTTGAGTTGATGAGGGATGTGCGATCCGGCCAGCCTCACCTGAATTTCATCATCATGACGGGCAATGCCGCCGATTATTCCTACAGTGAAATCATCGACGCCGGAGCAAGCGACTTCATATCCAAGCCCTTCACCGCCGGGGAACTCAAAGCCAAAATAGAACGGATAGACAAGGAAAAACGGATTCTGCGCAACCTTTCCCTGGCCAACGAAGCCCTGCATCGTCAGGTGGCGGTGAACACGTCCATCGCCGAACTCTCCGGCGCTCTCATGGCTCTTTCTTCCGTCGAGGATATCTCCCGGATCGTGCTCAAGCATGCGATGCAGCTTACGGACAGCCCCCAGGGATTCGTGGGTTACCTGGATCGCGAAGGGCGCCTCGTATGCCCTGCGACATCCATCGCAAAATGGGATACCGTAGTCGAACCCGACGGCATTGTCGTTGTCAGGAGACTCGGGGGCATGTGCGGCTGGGTGCTCAAACACCGTCGGCCGATACTGACGAACAGGCTCAAGGAGGATTCCTGCCTTTCCAGGATGCCCCAGGGGCATCCTCCAATGGTCCGGTTTCTCGGGGCTCCAGCACAGGTCGGTGAAACCATGCTCGGGCAGGTGGCTGTTGCCAACGCGCCGCGTGAATACACGGAAGAGGACCTGGCCATTGTTCAACGCCTGGCGGCGATCTATGCGTTGAGAATCCAGCAACGGTGGGCCGAAGAGGAATTGAGGCAGACATACGGCCGGCTGCGGAACACCCTTGAGAAAACCATCCATTCCCTGGGTTCGGTTCTTGAAATGAGAGACCCCTACACTGCCGGGCACCAGAGGAGGGTGTCCGAACTGGCGTGCGCCATCGCTCTTGAGATGGGACAGCCTGAAGCCGTGGTCGAAGGAGTCCGCATGTCGGGGCTGATTCATGACATCGGCAAGATATCCGTCCCGTTCGAATTGCTCTCCAGGCTTGGCAAATTGAGTGAGCCGGAGATGAGCCTGGTGCAGCAGCACTCGACCTCGGGCTACAATATTCTGAAGGACATCGAGTTTCCCTGGCCCATAGCGCGGATTGTCCTCGAACACCACGAGCGCCTGGATGGTTCCGGATATCCGCAGGGGCTCAAAGGGGATGAAATTCTACTGGAAGCCAGGATCATCGCCGTCGCCGACGTCACTGAAGCCATGAGCTCGCATCGGCCCTACAGACCGGCGCTCGGCATGGACCTCGCCTTCGAGGAGATCTCAAAAAACAGGGGCACCCTTTACGATCCCGATGCAGTGGATGCATGCCTGAGGCTTTTCCTGGCAAAGAAATACCGGTTCGAATAGCATGGCCGGCAACCTCGAGCCTGCCGCACAGCTCTTTTCTCGATTCCAGCGCAGGGAAGCTGCAGAAAACATGTCCCCCGCATGGCCTCATCTCGCTGACGGAAGGCCGTTCTTGTGTCGAAGGTGGACTCGATGTCCCTGAAGGCATCCGCCACCTGCCAGGGCTCCTTGTCGAGGGCCACCCTCCCGGCAGAATAGCCCTCCTGCGGGCAACAAGACGAGCAGTTGGCCTATTCCCGCATCGAGGAGTCCTCGATGTCTTCGTATACGTCAATCAAGAACCGGGGAGTGCAGACGGCCAGGAAGACCAGGTCCTCGGATCCGGTGTTGGTGATGCGTTGAGGGCACATGGGCGGGATGAGCACGATGTCGCCGGGATACACCTCCTGCGGCGCCAGTTCACCCACCTCCACAATGCCCTTGCCACTGAGGATATAGTAGCGTTCAGAAGTTCCTCTAAGCCGATGCCGGCGCGTTGTTATTCCGGGTTCGACTCTCGCCCGCGCGATGGATGCTTCCGGATCGTCGGGTGTATTGGACAATTCGGTGATGTAACACTTCTCGGCGGTGTAAAACTCCCTGCAAAGATTTCCCTCGATGATGGTTTCTTTCATGGGATGCTCCAAATTTCTTCCGCATGGGCTCGGGTTCCAACTGCACACTCATGGGCCGGGGCCGTGTCGACTGAATTCCTGCCGGTCCATGCAGGATCGTATTATGGACTGAAATCGATCAGGATGTCCAAAGAAAGGTTCATCCAGCAAACGAGTACCTCCGGTGCTTTTCACGCAAAGGATCGATGGCATCACTCCCTCCCGCGAAGGCCGGAATCCAGTCCAAGCACAGATCGCGCCATAAAGATCTCTCCACCCGGGATTGCCCCGTTCCATCCATCTTGTCTTTTTGTGACCCTACGCCCCCATCCTGCGCAAGAAACCGCACCATATCCGCTCCGCCTTCTGCAAGCGGACCACACATCCATGCCCCTGCCTTCGACTCGGGAAGACGCTCGACAACAATTGTCAGTAACTGTAAATTGCAGAATAAATATGGTGTGTTCCGGTTGAACAATGTCTTGATGCTGGAGAGGTGCGCCCGATGGATGAAAAACCAGATGAGGTACTGACCATCAAAGAGTTGGCGGCCTACTTGAAGATCCCAAAATCCACACTCTACAAGCTCGTCCGGGAAGGCAAGATCCCCTCCCAGAAGATCGGTCGACACTGGCGTTTCCGAAAGGGAGGCATTGACCGATGGCTCGATGAAACTCGATCCAGCCAGGCGGATTCAGGGGGTGATCAGTAATGGGGGAGCCGCTTGCGGAAAGAGTCATACGAAGCATCGAGCAGGCTGCCGAGATGTATCACCGCCTCGTCATGCTGGTGGCCCCGGCCGGGATGGGAAAGACCGCCGCACTTCAGGAGCTTCACAAACGCACGAACACTCCGCTGCTCAATGTCAATCTCGAACTGTCGCGCCGGACGCTTGACCTCACCGAACGTCAGCGGATGCTTCGGTTGCCGCGCCTCCTCTCCGATGTAGTGGATGCGGCCCAGGCCGCTCAGGATGCGCTCCGCACCATTTCCGGACAGAAACCAACCAGGCAGGCAACTGCGGTGTTGGACGGACTCGAGCCTCTCGACGGCGATAGGTTGGACCCGTACCGGTCAAAGTACGCCAAGCATATCCTCGCCCTTGTGAAGAAGAAGGGCCACGGCCAGGTGGTCAACCGCTCCGAGCTGATCCAGGATGTTTTCGGGATCGAGTATCTTGCCCCGCAGATACTCCGGTTGGAGACTGAATGGGCCGTGGTCGTACTGGCCGTTCGGGTTTACGCCGGCGAGCTGGTCCTGGCCATTCCCGGCAGGAAGTTCGACGCCACCGCCTGCCGCAACTGGCCGGAACCGGCATAGACGAACTCACCCAGTTTAAGCACGTCGAACGGCCTAAAGACTGGAACCTGCCTGCGCTCAAAGCGCTCTTCGAGTTGCTCGGTCTTATACCGGGCACGGCGCAACTGGTCACCCAGGGCAATGATCGACCGGTCCAGCAACTGCAGAAGGCTATCACCGAAGCCGTGGAACGACTGGTGCTCACGCAGCAAGACTTGCAGACCGGCCTGTTTTTCTGGGTCCGCAGCCTGCTGCCCGAGGATGAAATCGTGAAGCTGCGCGCCAAGCTCGATGGTTCCAAGACCTTTCTCGAGTCCTTACAGGCCTACACCACGCCCGGAAAGCTCAAGAACTTGCGCTATGATGTTCAGGAGATCACCGGCCATCGCAATGGGCTGCAGGCATTGGAGGAGATCGAGCTGCTGCAGGAGTTGGCGGGCGACCTCGGGTCCGCAGCCTCATATCTTTCCACGGTCCAGGCGGTTCTACCCACCGACCACGAATGGAATGACAAGATGAAGGCTGTGCGTGACGAGGTCCTCGACCGGATTGGCGATCCAGTCCAGCGCGGTACGGCAGGTTTCCGCCAGCAAACCCAACACAAGCTTAACGATCTCAAGAAAGCCTATCTGCGGACGTACATCAGCATGCATGTCAAGGCACGGCTGGGAGTGAACGATGACAAGCGCAAGGCCAGGCTCATGGGCGATGAGCGACTCAAAGATCTGCAGAAGCTCTCCATTATCGACCTCATGCCGCGCCAACACTTGTCAGACTTCCAGAACCGCCTGGCGGCATTAAAGAGCTGTTTCGAAATGACAGAGCAGGAGTTGGACGCCTCGCCCCTCTGTCCACACTGTAAATTCAAGCCGGCAGCCGAGCCGCCAGGCCCCCCCGCGGCAATTATACTCGACAACTTTGACGGCGAGTTCGACAAGCTGATTGAGGGATGGACGCAAACGCTGCTGACCAATCTCGCGGACCCGACCACCAAGACCAATCTGGGCCTTCTCAAACCCGCGCCGCGTTGCTCTCGGGCGGCTCCCCCGTTACCCCGGCTGAGATGAAACAGCGGTTCGAGGAATACCTGGACCAGCTCACCAAAGGGAAAGAACCTGGGAAGGTTCGGATTGTTGTGGAGTAAACCGTGAAATCGTTCGAATCCGACTTTCTGGAAAGGCAACCGATACCCCACTCGTTCCTGCGGACCATCCTATTGTTGGGCGAATACCGAGGAAAGGAAGCACTTTTCAAGGAGCAGACGCCCCAAATACTCGAATCGTTGCGCCAGGTCTCCATTGTCCAGAGTACCGAATCGTCCAACCGTATCGAGGGCATTGAAGCACCGGCCGAACGGATCAAGAAGCTTGTGGAGCACAAGACCACGCCAAGGAATCGATCCGAACAGGAGATCGCCGGATACCGTGATGCCCTTGCAACGATTCATGCCAACCATACCAATATGCCGTTTACGGTTGGTATGGTTCTCCAACTCCATCGTGATCTCTATCAATACGTCGCCCAACAGGGGGGCCGATGGAAAATGACGGACAACGAGATTACCGAAACCGGGGCGGATGGAGCGAAGATTGTCCGTTTCAGGCCGGTTCCCGCACATCATACACCAGAAGCCATGGAGCGGCTCCATACCCTTTTCCGGGAAGAATGGGACCGAGGAGAAATAGATCCGCTCTTGCTCATCCCAACCTATGTGTTCGATTTCCTATGCATCCATCCATTTACCGATGGAAACGACAGAATGGCGAGGCTGCTGACATTGCTCCTTCTTTACCAGGCTGGTTTCGAAGTCGGCCGGTACATCAGTCTCGAGCACTTGATCGAAAACCAGCGGGAAGGATACTATGACGCACTCTGCAAATCCTCTCAAGGCTGGCATGAAGGCACACATGCCTTGTTGCCATGGTGGGAATACTTTTTGGGTGTGATGCTCCTTGGCGCCTACCATGAATTCGGACGTCGAACCGGCGAGCTGACCACCACCCTGACCACCACCCATGGGGCCAAGAAGGAATTGGTCTTTGACACCATCGGACACTTACCTGAGGAATTTAGGGTAGCGGATATCGAACGTGCCTGTCCGGGAGTCAGCCGTCCCACGATCAATCGTGCCCTCCGAGACCTCCGGGAGGCAGGAAAGATCGTGTGCGTAAAGGGAGGGCGTGATGCCATCTGGCGGAAAACGTGATCATGATCGCATTAACATGATCATTTTTGACTAGATGATCATGTTTATGGAAACGAGATCATGAGTGCTTTAATATGATCAGGCTGACTGGCATGATCACGTTTGGGGTGAGCTGATTGTGTAAAGCTGCTTACACGCACAAAGGGTGATCCTTCACACGTGTGGGTAGATCATAACGCACATGTGTGAAGAGCCCTGAGATTGTTGAAACCCACGTACCACTCTAAATGCGTGCGCGCTCGTATTTTACGAGCGGCGATTTGAGCGCACGCGGAAATACGAGCGTTCAGGAGGGGCACACCAAAGGAGCGTCTTATGTCCAATAACGGCAAGTGCGGGCGAATCGAGCGTTTTTTGCGCGCCGTGTGTACTTTCCCGCGCCGCGTGTATTTTCACGCGTTTGGAAGACGATACCGCGTTTGCCCGCATTAAGCCCCGCCTTCATACACTCGAAACCATAAACGAAAACAGCAAAAAACCCCATCGTGGGAATCCCCCTACAACCCAAGAACAGCGGCCAAACAGAGATATGCCTTCGAAAAGAAGCTTCTCAGCCTTCACGAAGCACTGCTTGACCTGCGTGAGAAAGTCAAAACCCAGAAGCCCCACTGGACCAACCCAAAGCGCGTGGACAGCCACTATGCGGACATCTGTCAGCGACTCTATCTCCCCAAGGATCTTTATGAGCTGTCAGTCGAGAAACACAAGAAGAACTGGCGACTGCCTTGTCGTCTCCCAGAATCTCCTGACGGAGGGGCGGTGGTTTTGTTCACGATGTCTTGACACGAACCGCGGGCTGGTCTGATTATAACGACCGTTGGATGGGGAGCTGGAGGTTGTTGAGGAAATGGGGCAAGGGGTGGTTGCGACACACCTTGCCCCCAAGCAGAGTGAGTAGAACTCACCAAAGACACTACATTGATACTGTCCGTTGAAGTCTGCGTCAAGAGTCTCGTTGAGTGCGGCGGAAAGTTTCGATGGCCCAAATTCGAGCTCTGCCCTCGATGTGGCGGGCGGCTGTGGGGCCATGGATCCTGTTCCGCATACTTTGATGGTTGTCTCTTTCCCTTGTCCCTTCCCAGATACCGTTGCCCGTGCTGCCAGCGCCAGCGCAGCTTAAAACAGCGAACGGTGAAAATACTAGAAGTTAACGTAACAGCACTCAATAAAGTACCCGAAATCGTTCCCGTCATGGCGACGCCGGTCTTGCACGCGCAGGCAGTGTTGAACGAGCTATTTCTTTCTTGACTCCTTTTTCGATTGCGTAAACGCCGCGATCGAACCACCAGACCTGTCCTTCGCCCCGCTGATCCGTTCTTCCCTCCGGTTGCGGCCGGCGGATTCCTGATACCCGGTCTGTTCCTGGTCATCTCACGACGGTTGTCTTCACGGTCTGGCGGTTGTTGTCGGGATTCGGGTCGCCTTCCGTGCCGCCGACCTGGGCGGTATTGGTGACAACTCCCGCGCTGGCGGCCTTCGCGACGATCTCCACTGTGCCCTCCCCGTTCACCGGCAGCCTTCCGAGCCTGCAGGAAATGCTGTTTCCGGACTTATTGCAGGATCCCTTGCTGGAAATGGCGGATACATACTCCACGTTTGAAGGCAGAGTATCGGTTACCGTGACGTTTGACCCCGTATCGGGTCCAAGGTTTTTCACGGTCATAAAGTAGGTGATGAGGTCTCCCACCTTTGCGGGACTGCCCGGCTCATTCATGGTCAAGGCGAGATCGCTCGCTTTTCCAACCGTTACCCGCACAACCTTTGATTCCCTCTTCCGGTTGAAATCGTCGACGGCAACGGCCTTGAGATCGTAGACCCCGGCAGGGACGTTTTTCCACACCAGTTCGAAGGGTTCAGCCTGGTCTCGACCGATTTTGCGACCCCCCGCAAAAAAATTCACCCACTTGATGCTCCCGTCTTCATCACTTGCCCTCGCCTTTATGGTGATTTCAGCCGGCGCTAGGAATGCCTTCCTGCCGGATGGAGCAGTTATGGAGACCTTCGGAGCCCTGTTCTTTACGACGATGAACTTCTTCTTCGTCACCTTGTGCAGAGCCGTCGGTCCGTACGTCGTAAGGGTCACGTTGAAGGTTCCCGGCCTGCTGTAGGTATGAACCGGATGAGGATCGGTGCTCCTGGTGCCGTCACCGAAGTTCCAGCGATAAGAACTGATTTCCCCGCCAAGGGACTTGCTGAAAAAGTTGACTTGAAGGGGATAGTAGCCGGAGGTGGGTTCCGCGGTGAAATCTCCAGCGGGCTTTGCCCCCCAGCGCACGCAGCGGACGTAAGCCCCCATCTTCTTGATCTTGCTTCTCTGCAGATTGATAACCGCGCCGCTGCCGAAATGAACGAGATAATGAAGGTTCTCCGGCATTCTTGTTCGAGACCAGTAGTACTCGGATCGACCCTCGAAGATTTCATCCGGCAGTGCCGGATCGGTTCTCGTGTAGTCTATGATGGTTTCAAGTTCCCTTATGGCGGGAAGCCGCCAGTCATCACAGTCATCGAGCACCAGGTTTTCGCAGTAGGCAACAGCATCGTCGAGCGTCTCGAAAGGACCCGCATCAGCACGCTGCCATTCATACTCCTCGATGGTGTCCCTGGCTCTCTGCTCGGTGATGTTTTCCAGGCGCTCCGAAGGATCGAGGGGCCAGAACGGACCGTCTCGGACACATTGCACATAGCCGGTGGGATAATCGTAGTCGTCACAGTTCAGGGTCACCCGGCCGTATCCCGATCGCACTCCCCACGCACAGATTGTGCCCTGCTGAGTGCCCGACCAGTAAAACGGGCCTGATGCGTCTGCCGGCGGACGATACAGCGTTCTGAGTTCATCTATGCGGGGGATGCGCCAGTCGGAGTTGCCGGCCAGGGAGAGCTCCTCACAATAAGTGACCGCGCCTTCCCTCCCGTACTGGTTGCCGTCGACTTGCGCCTGCCACATCAGGCCCGTAAGAGTATAATGTGCCCCGAAAACTGGACAGCTCAATAAGGTGGCAACGCGATCCTGGCCCATGGTAGGAATGGAGCCAAGGAGGATTGCAGATGAACGGTCCACGGAAGCGATTCAGCGGCGAGCTCAAAA